>JAGXHB010000071.1 GCA_024636425.1 Roseobacter sp. | reverse complement strand
TGCTGTCGAAGATCGCCTTGATAGGGGGGCTTCTTGCCTACCGTCGTCTTGCGGAAACGAAAGAGCGTGCGTACGCCCTTCTTGCCGAAGCTGTTGGCGGTATCGATGAGGGATTCATCTCGTTTGACAAGGATGAACGGCTGGTGATCGTGAACAAGACCTATCTCGACTATCACTCTGACATTGCTGACAGGATTGTTCCCGGAATGACAATGGAGGACAGGCTGAGGCTTGACGTTGCTGATCATGCACACGTGCATGACCCCGACGAGATAGAGAGGTTGATCGCAGACAGGCTCAGTAGATTCCGGAACCCGGGTGAACCGTTTTTGCAGGAAATGAAGGATGATGTCTGGCTCAAGGTCACTGAGACCAAGACGCCGCACGGCTACACCGTTGGCATCTGGACAGACGTTTCTGTGGAAAAGCGCGCGCAGCAAGCCGCCGAAGAGGCGGACAAGGAAAAGACAGAGTTTCTGAACAACGTGTCCCACGAGTTGCGCACACCATTGACGGTAATATACGGGCGTGCGGTATTTCTTCAGAACAATGAAAAGCTGCGGCAGACGAAACGTGTAGAGGCGGCTTTGGCAGCCCAGGAGAACCTGTCGGATGAACTGAGAGACGCTGTTGCGGCGCAATCTGAATTCACCTCGGAGCAGGGGGCCGGTATCGCGGATTCCGCAAAGCACATGATCCGGCTGGTAGAAGATCTGCTGGAATGGACCAAGGTTGCCCGCGGTACGTTGAAGTTGGATATGGCCATGCATCGCGTGGATCAGATCGCCGAGAGTGTCGTGGAAGAACTGAGGCCCAACGCCGAAAAGAAGAACCTTTCGCTGACCTTTGAAGGAGACGGATTTGCTGAAGCTATGGCAGACAAGGTCCGGTTGAAGCAGATACTCTATAATCTGGTTAACAATGCCGTAAAATTTACCGACCGCGGCAGCATAACGCTTTCAATGCACAAGCAACCCGGTCAGATCGTGTTCAGCGTGGCGGATACCGGGCGTGGTATTTCTTCCGAGAACCTCGAGAAAGTCTTCAATCGCTTTCATCAGGTGGACGGTTCAATGGTGCGCGAAAACGGTGGTCTGGGCCTAGGTCTTGCGATTTCCCAGCAGCTGGCTTTGCTGCACAACGGTTCGCTTTCGCTGGAAAGCACCTTTGGCAAGGGCAGCACGTTCCGTTTGGTGCTGCCAACCCCACACACGGCAGAGCGGGATCCGGTCAAATCCGAGTACTGACACAACGACCCGACGACGCTTGGCGTCGTGATGGTGCCTTATTGCGGGGCCGCCAAGGAGAAATCAGATGCTCTTGCCCGCTTTCTTATCAAGCCAACTCAGTTCTATGACAATGGCGGCGCGACCGTTTCCAAAGGCAGCAACACTCTGATCGTCGAACCTTGTCCGGGGCGGCTTTCAACGGTGATCTCACCTTGCAAATGGTCCGTAGTCCGCTTGACGATCGCCAGGCCAAGCCCGTGGCCGCCATAGTCGCGCGCGATTGTAGCACCGCCCCTGCCAAATTCTTCAAAGATCCCGGTCAGGTTTTCTGGGTCCATACCGATACCGGTGTCCTTCACCTCGATGGCGACCTGACCATATGAATCTTCGTCAAGACAGACGGTAACGGACCCGCTGTCGGTAAACTTGATCGCGTTGTCCAGCAGATGCCGCAGGATCGTCTCGAGGGCATCTCGATCTGCCGTGAAAGCGCGACCTTGGAGCTTGTCCTCAATGGTCAGATCAATGGATTTGGTGTTTGCGATTGACCGCAGCGGAGCAAGCGCATCTTCGACCAGACTGTGCAGGTGTATCTTTTCCTCGGTGACGGAATGCGTGCCGACATCGATCTGGCTCAGATCAAGGACATTGGTCACAAAATTCAGAAGCCTGTCGGAGGACCGGTGCAGGATGTCGACCAGCTTTGTCGCGCGGCTGTCCAGTTCCATGTCTTTCAACAGGGTCGCCGATGCGATCATGCCGGTCAGGGGGGTACGGATCTCGTGACCGACGCTCGCCATATAGTCGTTGCGGCGTGCCAGTAGCTTTTGCAGTTCTGTGTTGAGCCTGCGTTCATCCAGCGCGGTCCCACGTGCTTTGACGATGTCATCCACCGCTGCCGCAAGCGACACAAGGATAGCCATGTCATCCTCTGTCCAGTCTCGCGGGGTGTCAGTGAGACAGCAAAGCGCGCCGATGATATTGCCATTGAGCGCGTGGATCGGGCTTCCGATATACGATCGCAACCCTTTCGCGAGAACCACCTCGTTGTTGCGCGTGCGCGGATCTTCAAGAAGGTCATTGATCGAAATCGCGTGGCCCGCCGCCTTAACATGGGTGCAGATCGAGTGATCAATAGAGATGTCATGGGTATTGGGGTCGTCAAATAATTCGCCACATCCGGCTGACATGTACTGACGGGCCTGCCGTTCATCGAGCACTGAAATCAGTCCGAACGGCGCTTTCAACGTGCGCGCAGCGAGCGAAACCAGGTTGAGCAAGCTCTGGTCCATGGTGGTACCCAGCAATCCAAGAGCTTCAAAACTGTAGGTTTTCGCCATATCATTCTCTGACTTCGGTTGCTTAGCGCAAACTTTGTGAAATTAGTGTGCTTAAAGTTTACGATTTGGGCGATTTTGTGACCTCACGCCATAATTCGGTTGTCACGGCCGGAGACCTCTCATCCTGAAGCTGCACCGGTTCGTCAGCTTCGCCTCCTGAAATCCGAAAACATCGCTTGGACCAGATCGAGCGCGACGGCGTTCTGATCCTTCAAGTGATCCTGATCCTTGACGCTCTCATGAACGTTGGAGACAGTATTTGATTCAGATAGGTGGCCCAGTGACGTAAACGTAGCTTCCGTATGCTTGCCTATTTCGTCGGGTCCAAGATACCCGATGGCCCATTCAGAAAATGTCCGGCTCTCGACCTCATCTGCCCAGATCAGGGAGAGATTACCATGGCGGTGATCGCGGTTGATCCGGTTCTGAAAGCAAGCCCTGACGGCATCCCGATCCCCTTCCAGCACCTGAAAGAAGATTCCGTCATGATACATCAGGACACTGGTGATACCATCTCTGACGTTGTGCTTCTCAGACACATCCAGAATGTCTGAAAGCATCGCTTCGTCTAACTGTGAACGCGTTAAACTGACGTACGCGAGTTGATACGGCAAGAACTGAACCCTTTTCAGCAGAAAAATGCCTCATAGTGGCGAAATAGGTCAGCATAAATGACTAATTTTGATGTCGGCGTAGTTTTGCCGAAAATGTGTGCAGTAGGAAAAGATATGGGCGGCGGCGGGGGCGCAGATAATGCACTGAAAGCCTGCCGGAGGCTAAGAAATGTATTCACATAGCCGTTTATTGTCTTAACTTCGGCATAATGTTTGCACGTGGGTCACCTGTCGGTCAAACTTCTGACACGATGATTTGATGTGATTTAGACATAATTGATGGTGAGACTTGAATATGACGGCGTGTTTGCAGGGCGTATCTTCGGATCCGATCTTTTGGTCTCTATTTGCAGTCGCTTCAATCGCCGCCCTTGTCATGATCCTGGTGATGAGATTTCAGAGCTTTCAGGGCAAAAGCTATTACTGCCTGACTTTTTTCGCGATGATCTGGACACTGATCATGGTCGGTCTGGAGGCCGCATCGACGACAGCGGCGTGTCAGTTGCAATGGGCGACGCTGGCCTGGTTGGGAAATGCCCTGGTGCCGGTTGCATGGTGCTTTTTCGTCTATGCCTATGTCGATAACGCTTCCTGGCTCAACAGCCGGCTGACCAAGACGGCACTGGCCGTTGTGCCCGTCGCGGCCTTCACGTTTGCCGCGACGAACCAGTGGCACCACCTCGTGTATACGGATGCTTCGTTCATTCCGCCGGGCGCGCGGCGCATAGAGTACGAGCACGGGATGGGGTTCTACCTGATCATCGCAACCTTGTACGCATTCGTGCTTGCTACGCTGATCTGTCTTGCACGGGCGTGCCGTCGGGCCAAGCGCAGCGCTTGGCCGCTGCTGACGATGCTGGTGGTGATTACGCTTACACCTTTGACCGTGAATGCAGCTTATGTCGGCCTCGGCTTTACCGTGCTGGGTCTTGATCCGACGGCGTTCATGTTCACGCTCGGCATATTCGCCTTCACATGGTTGCTTGCCGCGAACAAGACGATGGATATGGCATATATCGGCCAGTCCATTCTCTTCGACACGATGAGCGAACCCGTCATCCTGGTGGACAGGAATCAGAACATAGTGCGAATGAATTCGGCCGCAAATCGCAGTAATCTGCCCGGCCTTTCCGGCGATTTTTTAAGTGAGTTGCTCGCCGGCGTCGGTACTCTCGACAGTGGCAAAACCTTCAGGCACCTCAAGCTCGGGCCGAAGACCTTTGAACCCAAAGTGCGTGAGATCGAAGACCCTCTCAATCCATCCACAACCGTTCTCGGCTGGAGCGTGACCTTCATCGACATCACCGATCGCCTTGCCACGATTGCATCGCTTGAGACTGCGCTCCGGCGCGCGGACGAGGCAAATCGCGAGAAAGACGAATTCATCTCGGTCGTCAGCCACGAGCTGCGAACACCGCTTACCTCGCTCTCGGGGGGGCTGACACTGGCGCTGAGCGGCCGGCTTGGCAATGTACCCGATCCGATCCATTCGGTCCTGAACATCGCGCACCGAAACGGCATCCGCCTTTCCCGTCTGGTCGATAACATCCTGCTGGCTCAGAAAATCGACATCAACGCGTTGAGCCTGGACGACGAACCAGTTGATCTTGGCGCTCTGCTCAAGGAAAGCTTCGAAGAAAACAAGATGTTCGCCACAGGGGTCGGTGTGCGGTTGGATCTTGGCGAGATCACACAGTCTGCGGTCGTGAAAGGGGACGCCTTCGCCATCCGTCAGATCATCGACAATCTGGTCTCGAATGCCATCAAGTTCTCAGGCGAACCCGGCATCGTTGAAGGGTCGATTGCGATGATGGACGCGCAGCTAAGACTATCGGTCTATAATACCGGCAAAGGGATACCGGATGGTATGGAAAGCCAGGTTTTCGGCCGCTTCGAGCAGGTCAATAACAGCGGGCAACCTTCCACCAGAGGATCAGGGCTGGGTCTGCACATCTCCAGAAAGCTGGCCAAGCAGATGTCCGCCGACATTTTCTACGAAAGCCAGGAGGGTGCAGGCACAACGTTCCATGTCGCGTTTCAACCGATCGCCCAACCCGCAGCAGAGCGCCGACCCGACCTGCGCGTGCCAGAGGAAGATACCAGCTGCGATCTCCCCCAAGAACTGGCTTTCACTCCACGCCGCGCGAACGTCAACGCAGGGCCGTAGCGACAGGTTAACGGTCTGGCCCGCCTGTTCCAAGCCCCCTCTCGGATGCGCGGAACAAGTCTGGACCCCGCTGTCAAAACGGCAGGATTACGCGGTCTCGCTCTCGTGAAGGCTTGGAGCGGGTAACGAGAATCGAACTCGTAACTAAAGCTTGGGAAGCTGCCGTGATACCTTTTCACCATACCCGCGCGCCTTTGCCTGACTTAGGCGTTGGCGCGTGCACCGTCAAGTCAGGACTTGGCCTCTCGTAGGCTGGCTGCAAAGCGAAGGGTCCGCCTTCAGCCGCGCCGCCTGCGCCGCCCGCCGCCAGCGCCCTCGCCACCGCCGCCGGTGTTGAAGGTGGCGGTGGGCAGGGTGACAATGCTGTTGAGGATCGGGAACGGTTCGACCGCATTCGGAATTGCCGACGCATTGACGAAATGTTCCTGAAAACGCGGCTCGATCGCCGTCTCGATCTTGTGGATGTTGCGTACCGTTTCCTCGATCTCGGCCCGTGTGGCGCTGTTGAGCAGCGCAATCCGTGCGCCCGTGCCTGCCGCGTTGCCCGCTGATGTCACCTTGTCGAGCGGCGCATCGGGGATCATCCCCAGCACCATGGCGTGTTTGGGGCTGATATGCGCGCCAAAGGCACCGGCCAGCACCACGCGATCCACCTTGTCGACACCGAACTTGTCCATCAGCAGACGCGCTCCGGAATAAAGCGCTGCCTTGGCCATCTGGATCTCACGGATGTCGCGGTTGGTCACGGTGATGCGCGGGCCCCCTTTGGCGGTCCCGTCATAGACCAGATAGGAATTGGTCCGTCCGTCTGCAAAGACATTGGCCGATCCGGTCTGTTCTGCGGTGCCGATCAGGCCGGGTGCGTCGACGATGCCATGCATGCGCATCTCGGCAACCATCTCGATGATGCCGGAACCGCAGATCCCGGTGACACCGCTGGCCCCGATGGCGTCTTCGAAGGCAGGGTCGTCCGACCAGAGATCGCTGCCGATCACCTTGAAGCGGGCCACCTTGGTGAGCGGATCAATCTCGACACGTTCGATCGCGCCGGGGGCGGCGCGCTGGCCGCTGCTGATCTGCGCCCCTTCAAAAGCGGGGCCCGTGGGCGAGGAACAGGCGAGCACCTTGTCGCGGTTGCCAAGCAGGATCTCGGCGTTGGTGCCCACATCGACGACCAGCACCAGATCGTCGGATTTGTCCGGTGCTTCCGACAGGGCTACGGCGGCGGCGTCCGCGCCGACATGCCCGGCGATGCAGGGCAGAAAATAGACACGGGCAGAGGGGTGAATGGTCAGGTCAAGCTCCACGGCACGCAGCCGAAGGGCATTGGAGGTGGCAAGCGCGAAAGGGGCTTGCCCCAGCTCGAACGGATCAATCCCCAGAAACAGATGGTGCATGACGGGGTTGCACACGAAAACCGCGTCGACGATCAGCCCTTTGTCGACGCCCCCTTCGGCGCAAATCTCGTCAAAGAGCGTGTTCATGCCCGCGCGCACGGCCCGCGTCATTTCCTCTGCGCCGCCTTTGTTCATCATGGAATAGCTGACCCGGCTCATCAAATCCTCGCCAAAGCGGATCTGCGGGTTCATCACACCGGCAGAGGCGATGATCGCGCCGCTTTGCAGGTCACACAAATGCGCAGCAATCGTGGTCGACCCCAGATCGACGGCAAGGCCGTATACCGATCCTTCATAAAACCCTGGCCACAGATGCATGATCCGCGGCGGATTCTCATCATCCCCCAGATGCACGGCCACGGTCACCTTCCAGTCGCCTTTGCGCAGGGTCGTCTGGATCGATTGCAGGATAACGAGGTCAGTCTTCACATTCTCCAGTTGCCATTGGTCGCGCAACGCGGCGCAAAGCCGCTCCAGATCGCCCGAGGGATCGTGCATGTCGGGCTCCTGAACCTCGACATAGAACAGCTTCGTCGACGGGTTCAGCACGATGTCACGCGCCTCGGCCCGCTTGCGGACGACCTGTTTGTGGACTTGGCTTTCGGCAGGCACATCGATCACCACATCGCCCATGACCTGCGCCTGACACCCAAGGCGACGGCCGTCGATCATGCCGCGCTTGTCCTTGTAGCGCTGTTCGACACTGTTCCATTCAGTCAGCGCGTCATCCTGAACGGTGACGCCGTGCTTTGAAAACTGTCCGTAGCCGGGCTGTACCTGGCATTTCGAACAGATGCCGCGCCCACCACAGACCGAATCCAGATCGACCCCAAGTTGCCGCGCTGCCGTCAGAACGGGGGTGCCTTTGGGGAAATGCCCCCGTTTGCCCGAAGGCGTGAATACCACCAGTGGATCGTTGCTCATATACTCGGTCCTTGAATGCGTTGGCGCACCATAGCGTAGCCCGCGCCAGACGAAAGGCAGGATGCGTCACAAATTGCCGCATCTCCGCCGCATCGGGCCGGGGCGCGTCTTCTCTGGCGTGTAAAACTCCCGGAGGGCTGGGCCAGCGCCCCATCAGGGCGGGGGCACCAGTGAGGTCGCGCCGAGAATTGATGGCGAATGGCCCTTTCCAATCAGGGCTATCCGTGAAATAGGAAACCGCCAAATGAACCCATGAGAAGCCGAGGTGCAATATGGAGATTCGTGAGGCTCTGACCTTTGATGATGTACTACTGGTGCCAGCGGCATCGAGCGTGTTGCCCTCGACGGCAGACACCCGGACGCGCGTGACCAAATCCATCTTGCTGAACATTCCACTGCTCAGTTCCGCGATGGATACGGTGACCGAAAGCCGGATGGCGATCGCAATGGCGCAAGCGGGCGGCATGGGGGTGGTCCATCGCAACCTGACGATCGAGGAACAGTCGCAAGAGATCCGGCGCGTCAAACGGTTTGAATCCGGGATCGTCTATAATCCGATCACATTGCGCCCGGATCAGACGCTTGCAGACGCCAAGGCCCTGCAGGAGCGGTACCGCGTGACGGGTTTTCCCGTCGTCGATGACCAGGGGCGCGTGGTCGGAATTGTGACAAACCGCGACATGCGTTTCGCGTCAGATGACAAGACGCCGGTCCGCCTGATGATGTCGTCGGATAACCTCGCGATCCTGCACGAACCTGCCGACCGCGAGGAGGCGATCAGCCTCATGAAGGCGCGGCGCATCGAAAAGCTGCTGGTGACAGATGCCACAGGCAAACTGACCGGCCTGCTGACGCTCAAGGATACCGAACAGGCGGTGCTCAATCCAACGGCCTGCAAGGACGACCTCGGCCGCTTGCGCGCGGCTGCGGCCACGACCGTCGGCGACAGCGGTTTTGAACGGTCCCAGGCGTTGATTGATGCAGGGGCCGACATGATCGTGATCGACACTGCGCATGGTCACTCCGAAGGTGTCGCTGAAGCGGTGCGCCGTGTGCGTGCACTGTCCAATGACGTGCAGATCATTGCGGGCAACGTGGCCACGGGTGAGGCTACACGTGCGCTGATAGACGCGGGTGCTGACGGTGTGAAGGTCGGGATCGGTCCCGGCTCCATCTGCACGACGCGCATGGTGGCGGGCGTGGGTGTGCCGCAGCTGACTGCGATCATGGATTGTGCCAAGGCGGCGGGCGATGTGCCCGTCATTGCCGATGGCGGGATCAAGTTTTCCGGCGATTTTGCCAAGGCGATCGCGGCAGGCGCGTCCTGTGCGATGGTTGGCTCGATGATGGCAGGCACAGACGAATCCCCCGGAGAAGTCATTCTTTATCAAGGCCGTAGCTTCAAAAGCTATCGCGGCATGGGCAGCCTTGGGGCAATGGCCAGCGGTTCTGCTGACCGGTATTTCCAGAAGGACGCAGCCAGTGACAAGCTGGTGCCGGAAGGGATCGAGGGACAGGTCGCCTACAAAGGTAGTGCCGCAGCGGTTGTGCATCAGATGGTCGGCGGGCTGCGGGCGGCCATGGGCTATACCGGTTGCGCCACGATCGACGAGATGCGCAAGAACTGCTCCTTCGTCAGGATCACCGGCGCGGGCCTCAAGGAAAGCCACGTGCATGACGTACAGATCACGCGCGAAAGCCCGAACTACCGTATCGGATAGCGCCAGATTTTAGTGATGTTTCGAAGGGCCGTAGCGTTAATTCGTCCGGCCCTTCTTTTTGAAATGAACGCCCGTTAGCCCGCTTCAGCCGGGGTTTTCATGGACAACCAGACCCCCTCACCGGGCAGTCCTTCAAGGGCGCGGTTGCTCATGACGGTCCGGCCGCGGGAGTAGACGGTCACCGGCATGCCACGCACGGTGGTCCCCTCGAAGGGGTTGTAGCCCACATTGTCATGCAGGTCATTTGCGCCGTATGTGTAGGACACTTCAGGATCCCAAAGGGCTATGTCGGCGTCGTAGCCTTCGGCTATACGTCCCTTGCCCGTCAGACCGAACGCGTCGGCGGGGCGGGTGGCCGTCAGCCGCGCAAAGGCATTCAGATCCATGCGTCCGTCGCTGACCATTGCGTTGAACATCAGCGGCAGTCGCGTTTCGAGCCCCGGCATACCGTTGGCGATCTTGTTGAAAGGCGCGTCTTCGCCATGGGCGAACTTGCCGCTCGCATCCATCCGGTAAGGCGCGTGATCGGAGGTCAGCAGGCTGATCGTGCCATCTGCAATAGCATCCCAAAGTGCTTCCTGATCATCATGCGTGCGCTGCGGAGGAGAGCACATGAAGCGGGCAGGGCGGTCCTGCTCCAGAATGCTTTCGGTCATGAAAAGATAGTGAGGGCAGGTTTCCGCCTCTACGCGCACCCCGCGTTGCTGGGCAGCGCGGACAATCTCGGCACCTTCACGCGTCGAGACATGAAAGATCATGATGCGCGCACCGGTGAATTCTGCAAAACGGCACATGCGGTCAATCGCCTCGATCTCGGCCATGCGCGGGTGGGATGCAGCATGGTATTTCGGGGCTGTCTTACCATCGGCAAGCAATTTAGCCGTCATGTGACGGATCAAGCCATCGTTTTCAGCGTGAAAGCACACCAACGCACCGTCACGCTTCGCAACTGCAAGGATGTCGAGGATCGATCTGTCGTCCTGGCGCACCTTGTCATAGGTCGTGAAAATCTTGATCGACCGGTGCCCCTGCGCGATCATGGCGGGAATGTCTTCTTCGAGGTTGCCATGCGCGGTTTCGGCCACGATCATATGGAAAGCATAGTCAATCAGGGATCCTTTGCCCGCGAGGCCCGCATAGGCATCGACCACATCTTTGATCCTGTTGCCGGGATGTTGCGCGGCAAAGGACACCACTGTGCTGGTGCCCCCCATCGCCGCCGAACGTGTTGCGGATTCAAACGTATCCGCATTCAACAATCCCGCGCCGGAGACCTGTTCGATATGGCAATGCGTATCCACGCCCCCCGGCAACGCAATTAGCCCGCGCGCGTCAACCACTGCCTGCGCATTGGAATTAAGGTCGGTTCCAAGGGCGGTGATGATGCCGTCCCGGATGCCGATGTCCACCATATCGACACTGCCGTCGAGAACGACGGTGGCACCGCGAATAAGTGTGTCGAACTCTGTGTCTTTCATGTGGTTTCCGCCGCTTGAATTTTGTATACTTAAATACCGAGTGTATACCAAAATGAGTGACTTGGAAGACATTGCGTGTACTGCACTACCAGATCGCGCGTTAACAGGAGGGTTTGCATGGTCGACGCTGCACAAACTTTGGGCACTTCAACCTACGAGCGGATGAAGGCGATGATTCTTGATGGGACGCTCGAGCCAGGCGCACTTCTGCGAGAGAAAAACTTTGCCGACCTGCTGGGCGTGTCCCGGACGCCGGTGCGCGAAGCGATCAGCCAGTTGATCAGCGAGGGGTTTGCGGCGCGGTCCCCGTCAGGCACACCGATCGTCAACAGTATATCCCTGACCGACATCATGGAAATCCTGCATGTGCGCAGCCTGCTGGAATGCGAGGCCGCCCGCAAAGCCGCTTTGTCGAACGCAAGAAACGATGATTTTCTGGGGTTAAGGGCTGTTATTGCTGCTTTTCTAGATGGAGAGCGCCCTGATTCCGAACAGCACTATGCGGTGGATGCGCAGCTTCACCTTGCAATCGCGCGTCGGGCAGGATCGCGTCTGCTGGCCGAATTGATCGAAGGATTGAAGGTCAAAACGCGGATGTATGATCAAGGATCCATCCCGGAACGGTTCGAGCCCGGCTGTCACGAGCATTTGGCAATCATCGACGCAATCACAGCTGGCGACGCAGATCTCGCTGCGGATGCGATGAAGCTGCATCTCAAGAAAGTGCGTGAATCAATCATCTCGCACATAAATCACCCATTCTGATCGAATAGGAGCCCGGTGCCCCCCGATTTCTCTCGACGCATGTTGACTCGGTGTTTTTCTTGTATACCGTTTGCATACCAAAGCGAAAAATCAGGGAGATTCCATGTCAGCGCAGACACCTCAAAGACCAGCAGACGGCATCGTTCTTGCGATCACCTTTCAGTATTACCGTGATCTGCCCGCTGCGATGGCGTTCTACGAGGACGTGCTGGGGTTCAAGCTGGCGATTGATCAGGGCTGGTCGAAAATCTACCGCATAGACGGTCAGGCGCATGTCGGTCTCGTCGACGAGGCGCGCGGCATGCAGAACTGGGCCGAGGACAAGACCGTTCAGATCTGTCTGCGCGTTCCGGATGTCGACGCGTGGTATGCATGGGCGCAGTCGCAAGGCGTGTCCGGCATGACCGAGCTGCGCGACAGCGCAGAGCTGGGGATACGCTCCTTCGCCATGAATGATCCCGAAGGCTATCAGATCGAGGTGCAGACCGCGAAGCCGGGACATTGAATATCAAGACATAAACAGGAGGGGCGGCAAACTGCCCCCGAACGACCTCTCGCGCGAGCGACCAACAAAGGAGATACCATGAACTACCTGTCTCGAAATGCATGGCGCATCAGCGCACTGGGCGCGACACTTGTCGTTGCCAGTGCCGGTATGACCATTGCTCAGGAAAAATCCGTTACGATCGGCCTTACGTCCGACCCGAGCCATCTGTATCCGCTTGCCGGTGAAGAGCTGTCGTCGAACATCATGTACTACCATCTGTACGACCCGCTGGTGTCGCGCAGCCCCGAGCTGGAATTCGAACCCGGTTTGGCGGAAAGCTGGGAAAATGTGGACGATGTGACGTGGCGGTTCAAGCTGCGAGAGGGCGTCACGTTTCACAATGGCAACGCGTTCACGGCGTCCGATGTCGTCTTCACAGTCGAGAAGGCCCGCGCGTCGATCAGGCCCGATCTGGTGGCGAATATCGCGTCCGTCACCGCTGTTGACGATCTGACGGTCGAGATCACGACGCCAAAGCCCTATGCGGTGCTGCCGAATGACTTGGCAGAGCTGCTGATCCTCGACGAGGAATACACGACCGAGACCGGCGACGAACAGATGGATCTCAAGCCGATGGGCACTGGTCCGTACAAGCTGGATGAATGGATCAAGGAAGAGAAACTGGTTCTGACCGCATTCGGCGACTATTGGGACGGCGCGCCTGAAATCCAGACCGTCACCTTTCGCCCGATCACCAATCCGGCGACCCGCACCGCAGCGCTTTTGACAGGGGAAGTCGACGTTATTCAGGATCTTGCGGTCCGTGACGTAGACCGCGTGAAGTCCGAAGGCGGGTTCGAGGTCATCACACGGCCAAGCCTGTTGAACGTCGTTCTGGCGATGGACACCCGTGAGCAATCGCCGACCATCGACGGCAAGAACCCG
>JAGXHB010000001.1 GCA_024636425.1 Roseobacter sp. | reverse complement strand
TTCGACAACAAACTGGTGCGCCAGGCGGCGATGGCGGCGCTGGATCAGGAATCCATGCTGGCGACGATGCAGGGCGATCCCGAATACTACAACGTCTGCGGCGCGATCTTTGGGTGCTCCACACCGCTGGGCTCCGAAGACGGATCCGAACCCCTGACCGGCGGTGCCGATCCAGAAGCGGCACGTGCCTTGCTGGAGGAGGCCGGGTATGACGGCACGCCCGTCGTGCTGATGGCACCCACTGATGTGATCAGCCTGATCAACCAGCCTGTTGTCGCGGCCCAGGCACTTCGCCAAGCGGGCTTCGAGGTGGACCTGCAATCCATGGACTGGCAATCGGTTGTGCAGCGCCGCGCTCAGCAAAGCGCGCCGGGTGAAGGCGGTTGGAACATGTTCTTCACCAACTGGATGGTGCCTGAAGTGTCTGACCCGCTGATCAACGTGATGGTAAACGGGCGCGGAGATGACGCGTGGTTCGGCTGGCCAACGGATTCCGAAATCGAGGATCTGCGCACTGAATTCGTTGCCGCCGATGGTGCGGATGCCCAGAAGGAAGTCGCCGTGAAGATTCAGGAACACGTCATGGATAACGTCAACTACATCATGATGGGGGAATACATTATCCCGCAGGCGCGTCGGAACACGATCCAGAACATGATTCCGTCGCCGGTTCCGGTCTTCTGGAACATGACCAAAGAGGCCGAGTAATCGACTTGGGGGCACAGTGATTGTGCCCCCATTCCTGTCCGCCGCCAGCCCTGATCCAGGAGAGCTCCGCGCATGTTCGTCTATATCCTAAAACGGATTCTCGCCACGATCCCGGTGATGGTCATCGTCGCAATCTTTGTCTTTTTGCTACTGCGCCTGACACCGGGCGATCCGGCAGCGATTTTGGCGGGCGATTCCGCAACGCCTGCTCAGCTTGAACGCATTCGCGACCGGCTGGGCCTGAACGATCCGCTGATCATCCAGTTCATGCGGTGGATGGGACAGCTGATGCGCGGTGATCTGGGCACATCGCTCATTTCCAACACCTCGGTTTCGGGCATGCTGATCGACCGTTTGGGACCGACGATAAACATTGCGCTGATGACCATCGTCATTTCCGTCGCCTTGGCCGTGCCTATGGGCGTGATCGCCGCCTGGCGTCACCGCAGCTGGGTCGATTTCCTTGTGATGTCGTTTTCTGTGCTGGGTTTTTCGGTCCCGGTCTTCGTCATCGGCTATATCCTGATCCAGATTTTTGCGATCGAACTGCGGTGGGTGCCGGTGCAGGGATACCGAGCGCCCTCGGACGGCATCGGGCCGTTCTTTTCCCGTGCTATCCTGCCGTCGCTGACGCTGGCCACCATCTACATCGCGCTGATCGCGCGGATGACGCGGGCCTCAATGCTCGAGGTGCTGGGCGAGGATTACATCCGCACCGCCCGCGCGAAGGGTGTGCGCGAGAACGTGGTGCTGTTTCGCCACGCGTTGCGTAATGCCGCCGTGCCGATCCTGACGATCATCGGCACCGGTTTCGCGCTGCTGATATCAGGAGTGGTCGTGACGGAATCGGTGTTCAACATTCCGGGCATCGGGCGACTGACTGTCGATGCCATCCTGGCGCGCGACTATCCGGTGATCCAAGCGATGATCCTGCTGACAGCGGGCATCTACGTTTTTGTGAATCTGCTGGTCGACGTGTCTTATTCCTTCTTTGACCCAAGAATTCGGTACTGACATGACACAGACCCCCACATCACGCCACAGCGCCTTTCAGGTGCTGACAGGCTTGCTTTCCCTGCCCGCCGGAGCGCGTATCGGCGCGGGCCCGATGATCGCCGCAGCAATACTGGTGGTCATCGTGCTGGCCTCGGTACTGGCACCGCTATTCGTGCCGTATGATCCGCTGGCAATGAACGCGACGGCGCGGCTGCAAGCGCCATCATCCGACCATTTTCTGGGCACCGACCCCTACGGACGCGACACCTTCAGCCGGGTGATGGTAGGGGGCCGTGTCTCGCTTCTGATCGGGGTTGGCGCGGCGGTGGTCAGCGTGGCCATCGGCCTGATGATCGGGCTGGTAGCCGGGTTCTTTCGGGCTGCTGACGGTGTGATCATGCGCATTATGGACAGCCTTATGGCAATCCCCGCGATCTTGCTGGCCATCGCGCTGGTGGCGCTGAACGGGCCCAGCCTGACGTCGGTGATCATCGCAATCACGGTGCCAGAGGTGCCGCGGGTGGTGCGTCTGGTCCGCTCCGTCATCCTGTCCGCGCGCGAAGAGCCCTACGTAGAGGCGGCCATCGCGTTGGGGTCGTCCATGCCCAAGATCCTGATCCAGCACCTGATGCCCAACACATTCGCGCCGCTGATCGTGCAGGGCACGTATATCTGCGCCTCGGCCATCCTGATCGAGGCGATCCTGAGTTTCCTGGGGGCGGGCGTTTCGACCGAGATCCCCACTTGGGGCAATATCATGGCCGAGGGGCGGACATATTTCCAGATCAAGCCGGGCCTGATCTTCTGGCCGGGGCTGATGCTGTCACTGTGTATCCTGGCGATCAACCTGTTGGGTGACACCGCGCGGGATCTGTTGGATCCGCGCATGAAAAAACGCGAGGGATAGGCCATGGAATTCAAGTCACGTGATTTCTCGCAGGCTGCAAGGGTGCTCAAGATCCGCAAGCTCAAGGTCGGGCTGACGGGTCGGCCCGATGCAGCACCTGTGCTGAACGGTATCGACCTCGACATTCGGGCGGGCGAAACCCACTGTCTTGTGGGCGAATCCGGGTCTGGCAAATCCGTGACTTCACTCGCGGTGATGGGCCTGCTGCCCAAGGACGCGCTCGGGGTGCAGGGCGGGTTGATCGCCCTTGAGGATGTCGAAATCACTGCAGCGAGTGCTGCGCAGATGCGCGCATTGCGGGCGCGCAAGATCGCCATGATCTTTCAGGAGCCAATGACAGCGCTGAACCCGGTCTTACGGGTCGGTGAACAGATCGAAGAGGTGCTGAACATGCACACCGATCTGGGCCAGGCCGAGGCGAAGAAGCGCACGCTCGACATGATGGAGCAGGTACATCTGCCGGATGTCCAGCGCATCTACCAGGCGTTTCCGCATCAATTGTCGGGGGGCCAGCGCCAGCGCATCATGATCGCCATGGCGCTCATCCTGGACCCGGACCTTTTGATCGCGGATGAGCCGACGACCGCGCTGGACGTGACGACACAGTTGCAGATCCTCAAGCTGATTGCCGAAATGCAGGAACGTCAGGGCACTGCGGTGCTGTTCATCACCCATGACATGGGCGTGGTCGCCGAGATTGCGGATACGGTCAGCGTGATGCAGCATGGCCGCATCGTCGAACGTGCGCCGATCCGGGATCTGCTGACCAATCCGCAGGAGGACTATACCAAAAAGCTTCTGCGCGCCGTGCCGAACCTTGCACCGCGTGCGGCGCGCACGGCAGCCACGGCACAGGACGTGATCGCCGTGCAGGGGCTGGACATGACCTATGGCGGCAGCGGGTTCTTCCGCAAATCCGAAGGGGTCAAGGCCGCGCAGGACGTGAATTTCACGATCCGTCCGGGGCAGACCTTGGGCATCGTCGGCGAAAGCGGGTCGGGCAAGTCAACGGTCGCACGCTGCATCATGCGGCTGATTGATCCCACGGCGGGCAAGGTCACAGTGGCGGGCACCGAGATCGCGCAGCTGGGACGGCGCCAGTTGCAGCCCCATCGCAAGCATTTCCAGATCGTGTTTCAGGATCCCTACCGTTCGCTGAACCCGCGCTGGACAGTTGCGCGGAGCCTCTGCGAGGGGCCGATCAACTTTGGCACCCCGAAGGACGAGGCGATGGCACACGCCGCAGAATTGATGGAACTGGTGGATTTGCCACGCGACGCGCTGGATCGCTATCCGCATCAGTTTTCCGGCGGCCAGCGCCAACGCATCGCCATTGCGCGCGCGGTTGCGATGAAACCCGACGTGCTTGTCGCGGACGAGGCCGTGTCGGCGCTGGATGTCAGCGTGCAGGCCCAGGTGCTGAACCTGCTGGACGACATTCAGGAGCGGTTCGGTGTTGCGATGTTGTTCATTACCCATGATTTGCGCGTCGCGGCGCAGATTTGTGACGAGGTGCTGGTGATGCAGAAAGGCCTTGTGGTCGAACATGGCCCCGCCGGGCAGGTGCTGGCCAATCCGCGCCACGACTACACCCGCAATCTGATCGAGGCGGCACCGGGTCGCCACTGGGACTTTGCCAATTTCCGCGCGCTGGACATCGCGCATCTAAAAGAAGGAGCCACCGTATGAGTGTTATTCCCAAAATCGAGGCCTTTGCCGCCGAACTGACTGCCATCCGGCAGGATTTCCACGCCCACCCAGAGTTGGGGTTCGAGGAGGTTCGCACATCGGGTATCGTGGCGGAAAAGCTGAGGGCCTATGGTGTGGACGAGGTGCATGAGGGACTGGGCGGTACGGGTGTTGTCGGGTTGATCAAGGGCACAGGGGGCGGCAACCGCCGTGTCGGACTGCGCGCCGACATGGACGCGCTGCCGATCGACGAAGCGTCGGGCGTGGCTTATGCGTCGACCAAGCCGGGGCGGATGCACGCCTGCGGGCACGATGCGCATACGACAATGTTGCTGGGTGCCGCCCGCTATCTGGCGGAAACGCGCGCGTTTGACGGCACCGTTGTGCTGATCTTCCAGCCCGCCGAGGAAGGCCTGGGCGGCGCGCGCCGGATGATTGAGGAGGGGCTGTTTGACAGGTTCCCCTGCGACGAGATTTACGGGATGCACAATGATCCCAACTCCGAACCCGGCGTGGTCAGCGTGACGCCCGGAGCCGCGATGGCAGGTGCCAGTTTCTTTGACATCACGATCAAGGGCACCGGCAGCCACGCTGCGATGCCGCACCAGTCACAAGACCCGATAGTGGTCGGCACAGCGCTGGTGCAGCAGCTGCAATCTATCGTCAGCCGCAACGCCCCGCCGACTAAGCCGCTGGTGCTGACCGTCACGAAGTTCAATTCCGGTTCTGCCTATAACGTAGTGCCGGGAACTGCGACGATTGCGGGCACGATCCGCTATTTCCACGACGACGTAAGCCATATGGCCGAGGCTCGGATGCGCGACCTTTGCGCGGGGATGGCGCAGGCTTACGGTGTCGAGATCGAGGTCGCGTTGCGCAATGTCTTTGACGTGCTGATGAACGACCCGGATCTGACCACCGCCTATCTGGCGGCGGCTGCGGATGTGGTGGGCACAGACATGGCTTTGGAATCGACCGAACAGGCGACCGGATCCGAGGACTTTGCCGATATGCTGAAGGTGGTTCCGGGTGCCTATTGCCGTGTCGGCCATGCGGGCAGCATCCCGCTGCACAATCCGGCATTCGTACTCGATGACGCGATCCTGCCTGTCGGCGCGTCGATCTACGCGCGGATCGTGGAGACCCGTCTGCCCAAAGCCTGAGGCATTCCCTATATATATCTATGAAACCAAAACCGGCCCATTGCAGCCGGACCGGAGAATCCCGAAATGACCAACCCACTTGATCTGCCTTTTGATGCTGACGAAATGCTGGCGGGGCTGAAGCCATGGATCGAAACCGAAAGCCCCACGTTCGACGCGGTGGCGGTGAACCGCATGATGGATGTGGTGCAGCACGAGCTTGCCGCTTTGGGCGCGCGGGTCGAGCGTATTCCGGGCCGCATGGGGTTTGGCGATAGTGTGCGCGCGACGATGCCTCATCCAAAGGCGGGGCAGGGCGGTATCCTGCTGCTCGGGCATATGGACACGGTGCATCCCGTTGGCACGCTGAAACAGCTGCCGTTCAAGCGCGAAGGTAGCATTTGTTACGGCCCCGGGCTGATGGACATGAAGGGCGGCAACTATGTCTATCTGGATGCGCTGCGCAAACTTCTGGCCGCGGGAATCGAAACGCCACTGCCGGTGACGGTTCTGTTTACGCCGGACGAGGAGGTCGGCACACCGTCAACGCGCGAGTTGATCGAGGCCGAGGCCAAACGCCATCAGTTCATCCTTGTCCCCGAACCTGCGCGGCCTGATGGGGGCGCTGTCATCGGGCGTTACGCAATTGCGCGTTTCAATCTGCAAACGCGTGGCAAGCCCTCCCATGCAGGCTGGGCACTGGCGGAGGGGCGGTCGGCCATTGCCGAGATGGCCAAGCATGTGGCGGTGATCGAAGGCATGACGACCGAGGATTGCACCTTTTCGCTTGGGGTGTTCAACGCGGGCCAGTGGGTGAACTGTGTGTCGTCCGTCTGTGATGCCGAAGTCCTGTCTATGGCCAAGACCCAAGAGCAGCTGGACGAAGGTGTCGCTCGAATGCTGGCGCTGAACTCGGACGAGGGTGACGTTGTGATGGAAGTGAAGCGCGGCGTGACCCGCCCGGTGTGGGAACCCGATCAGCCCGGCACCATGGCGATGCTGACCCTGGCCCAAGAGATCGGACGCGAGATCGGTTTCGATCTGACGGGCAGTTCGGCGGGCGGCGGATCCGATGGCAACTTCACCGGCTTTCTGGGCCTTCCGACACTTGATTCAATCGGTGTACGGGGTAAAGGGCTGCACACCCTGACCGAGCATATCGAAGTAGACAGCTTGGTGGAACGCGCGCGCTTGGCTGCCGGACTGTTTTGCCGGCTCGGTGCCTGAGATTTCAGACGCCCTGCCAGGCACAAAATGCGGATTCCCAAGCATGTGGTGCGTACCAACCAAGGCGTCACGGCCGGGCAGTACCGGCGGCGCGTCTCGCCCGGGCCGGCGATCAACATCTCGTGGCGGTGCTTGGAAATGTCGATCCCTACCAGAACACGGGCATCTAAAGTATAGTCATTTTTGGTCATAGCCAGTCTCCTCCATAGTGTGGTTCGCAAGACCACTGTAGAGGTCCGAGGCTTGGCTATGGCCGCCCGCTGCGCAATTTGGGGGCTGCGCAGGCGGCCAAAACTTTCAATTGCGCGTCACTCCCCACATGCTATCGGCCTGAATATGTCAGCGGCAAGCTCATAGAATGGGCCGAAAAGCAGGGTGTTCTTTTGGCATGCATCCAACTCGGAAAGCTTCAGAAGAACGCCTATAGCGAGCGCTAAAACCACACGGTTTGGGGTGAATGGATCAGCCACTACATTTTCGAAACGATCGAGGAGGCACAGAACCAGGCAACTGAATGGCTCTGTACTTATAACAACGAGCGACTCCACATGAGCATCGGTGGCATTCCACTCGATATAAAACCGAGAACAGCCGCGCGAATTCTGCGGCTAGACCCCATTAAAAATGAGGGATTACCAATTAGGCTTATACTAGGGGGTACTATATTTAGACTGGGCCATCATGTAACCAACAGTTGCACGCTTACGGAAAAACAACCCAATACATTGAAATCACTACCGGGAATACTGAAACATTATGCAAGCTCAGTACAGTTTCGGGCAGACCTTGTGCGGAACAGGTTCAAACGGCGACAGCTTTTACAAAGCTCGCGATTTAAATGAGTATTGCTCCTGATAAAAGTGAGCAATACTCATACATTCTTCAAGCTGAAGTGCTCGTAAGTCATTACCTTGGCCGAGCGCTGCTTTAGTCTGATCGACCAAGTTTAGTCGTTGAGTTTACCGGCAAATTCCACCAAGCGCTTGGCCTGAAATGCCACGGACTTCTTGCCTGTCTCGTCCAGCTCGCCGGGCGTGCAGGAATAGCCGTAGGGGTTGC
>JAGXHB010000009.1 GCA_024636425.1 Roseobacter sp. | reverse complement strand
TTCGGAATTGCGCGGCCAAGGCTGAGCCGCAGCCGGTTCCCACTTCAGAAACACTTTGCCTTCGCGCAAAACTCCGCCTAGAATCATCTGATCACAAGGGACGCAGATCCCGCTGAAAGATGAGCAGGCAATATGTTCGAGGAAAGTTTGGCGCCCTTCCGGGTGCGCGCGCGGGTGCATGATGCACCGCGCTCTTCAATGGCGTCAGAAAGCATTCCGCACCGCAACGTCCTGACCTATGGCCGTTTTGACGGGTTTACGACGGGTCACGCGCTGATGTTGGGACAACTGGCGCGCATGGGTGATCTGATCGTCGGATGTGCCAGCGACGCGTTGTGCGCAGCCACCGGCCAGGCGTCACGTCTTCCGTTCGAGGCCCGACGCGCCCTGCTGGAAAACTGTCGCCACGTCGCAAGGGTCATCCCGCTGGAAAGCTGGGACCAACGGCTGACCGACATCGTCAACTACAATGTATCGGTCTTTGCGGTGCGCGGCGGCTTGGGACCAGAGTGTGCCGAGTTGGATCAGATCGTGCAGGTGGTACATATGCCTTCCGAAGACACGTCCCTTTCGATCGCGCTCCTCACGAAATCCGCATGATGCGGCGGCGGATTGCGCTGCCTTGGTCGGACCGCTAAAGCAGGGCCGTGGCGGCATCCCTGCGCGCCCTCGAATGACGGAGCCCGCCCCATGCAATCTAAAAGACCTGAATTTCTGATGGGTCGCGCCGAATTTGTGGCGCTCATCGCGATGATGTTTGCGACGATTGCTTTCTCCACCGATGCGATGCTGCCCGGCCTGCCCCAGATCGCCGCGGATCTGGCCCCCGATACGCCTGAGCGGGTGCCCCTGATCCTGACTGCCTTTGTGCTGGGTCTGGGGCTGGGGACATTCATCACAGGCCCGCTGTCGGATGCATTTGGCCGCAAGCCTGTTGTCTATGCCGGTGCCGCGCTTTACATCGGCGCAACGGTGGTCGCTTGGGCCAGCCAGTCGCTTGAGGTGATGCTGGTTGCGCGCGTCGTGCAAGGCATCGGTGCCGCCGGGCCGCGGATCGTGGCACTGGCGATCATCCGTGACCTCTTCTCGGGGCGGCAGATGGCCAAGATCATGTCCTTTGTCATGATGATCTTCGTGCTGGTGCCTGCGATTGCCCCGACCATGGGCGCTGTCATCATCAGCTTTGCCGGTTGGCGCGGCATCTTTGCTGCCTTTGTCCTCTTTGCGCTGACGACCATTCTTTGGATGGGCCTGCGGCTGCCGGAAACCCTGCCCCCGTCCGCGCGACGCCCGCTGCGCCTGCCACTGCTGTGGCGTGCCGTTCGCGAGATTTTTGCGAACCGGATGGTGTGCCTGTCGATCATGGTGCAGACCCTTGCGATGGCGATCCTTTTCGCCACGCTGATGCTGGTGCAACCGATCTATGATCAGGTCTATGACAGGGCGGACAGTTTTCCCTACTGGTTTGGCGTGGTGGCCATCATCTCGGGCAGTTCGAGCCTGCTGAATGCGCTGCTGGTTGTGCGTTATGGCATGCAGCGGCTGGTGACGATCACGCTGGGGGCGCAGATTGTCCTGTCAGGCACGATGGTGGGGTTCGGTCTGGGGGATCTGCCGGAACCGTTGGGATTCGGCTTTTTCCTCTGCTGGCAGGTTTGTCTGTTCTTTCAGGCGGGGCTGGTGATGGGGAACCTCAATGCCCTCGCGATGGAGCCTATGGGCCATATCGCGGGCATGGCCGCCTCCGTGATCGGGGCCATATCGACCGTGTTTGCCGCGATTATCGCCTCACCCATCGGGCTGCTGTTCAACGGCACCATCACGCCGCTGATCGGGTCGGTGACGGCGCTGGCCGCAGCCGGATTTGCCCTGATGCTGGTCTTGGGACGTGTCGTGCAGCGGCAGGAAGCTGCTGTGTCTGATCCGGCAGAGTAGGCACAAGACCGCGAGTGGTGCGGATTTCGCCCTGCGGGCGAGGATTTAAGTCCATTTGGAACTAGGTCAGCGGCGGCTTCTCACCTTGAAGGCCAGCGCCATAAGGACGGCTGCGGTGCTGAAGTGCAAAAGCCCTAGGGCAGCGGCGTCAAGCGTGAAGAACTGTCGTGATGACAGCGCGCACGGCGGGTCATCGCAGGGAATTGCTAAGCCCGGATAAAAAACGGGTGGCGCTGCAACAAGCAGCGCCACCCAGTCGTAAAGGACACCCAGCGTCAGGGTGCCGTAAAGGTTGGCTTACGCGGCGCGTTGGCCTGCGGGTTTACCGCCGCCACCGGGCTTGCGCCGCCGGCGCGATGCACCGGCAGGCTTGCCTTCACCGCCACCGCCGCCACCGGGACGACCACCGCCACCGGAGCGACCGCCGCCCCCCCGGCCACGACCGCCACGGCCCTTGGGCTTGTCCGGTTCATCCATCGCTTCCCACGGACGTCCCGACGCCACGGGGATCGAGATTTTCATCGTCTTCTGGATGTCCTTCAGCTCGCCCATCTCGTCGGGGGCGCAGAACGCGATCGCAGCGCCGTCCTTGCCCGCGCGGGCCGTCCGGCCGATGCGGTGCACATAATTGTCGGGCACGTTGGGCAGTTCGTAGTTATAGACGTGTTTCACATCGGGAATATCCAGACCACGCGCCGCCACATCCGTGGCCACCAGCACTGTGATTTCGCCCTTCTTGAAGCCGTCGATGGCGCGGTCGCGCTGGCCCTGGCTCTTGTTGCCGTGGATCGAGGCCGCCTTGAAGCCGCCTTTGACCAGATCCTTCATCAGCTTTTCACAGCCATGTTTCGTGCGGCCAAAGACCAAGGCGCGCTCATCCGTATGTTTGGACAGCAGCTCGACCAGCAACGCCTTCTTTTCAGCCTTGGCGATGAAATGCACCTCTTGGGTGACCTTGTCCGCTGCCTTGCCCGGAGGCGAGACTTCGATGCGGATCGGGCTGTTGAGATAGCTGTTCGCGATCTCGTTCATCAGCTTGGGCATGGTGGCAGAGAACAGCATCGTCTGGCGTTCCTTGGGCAGGACCGAGGCGATCTTGCGCAGGTCATGGATGAACCCCATGTCGAGCATCTGATCGGCTTCATCCAAGACCAGGAACGTGGTCTTGTGCAGCAGCACGGCGCGGCGGTCCATGAGGTCGAGCAGACGGCCCGGCGTGGCGACCAGCAGATCGACACCGCGCTCAAGACGCTTGATCTGCGGGTTGATCGACATGCCGCCCACGACCATCATCGCCTTGAGCTGGGTGCCTTCGCAGAACCCTTGCAGGTTTTCCATGATCTGGTTGGCCAGTTCGCGGGTCGGTGCCAGCACGAGGCCGCGCACGGTGCGCGGTTCGGGGCGGGCTTCCATTTCCAGCATCTGGGCGACCAGCGGCACGCCAAAGGCTGCCGTCTTGCCGGTGCCGGTCTGGGCAAGGCCCATCACGTCGCGGCCGTTCATGGCGTGGGGGATAGCCTGGCTCTGGATCGGGGTCGGGTCGATCATGCCCATGTTGTTCAATGCCTTGACCAGACGGCGGGGCAGACCCATCATTTCAAAATCGCTCATATCTTATCGTCTTTCCGAGGGGCCGCGACATCTGTGCCGGGCCCGTCTAAATCACGCGGTAGTCCCGAATAGAGGGATCGAACCGCGAGGGACGCAAAGCAGATCGCAGGGACGGCCTGATGCCAAAACCCTGTCTGTTGCGCTTGGCCCCACGCGTGATTTTGGGAACATCGGCGGCCTTGTCTCTCAACACTGACAAGATCCTAAAGGACCAAAGGTTGACCTGCTCACGCGGCAGAAGGCTTCGCTTGATCCCCACATGGGCACTTTGGCGGGAAAAGTCAACGCCCTTGTCGAAAACGATCCTAGCGCAGCATCCAGGGCAGCAGGATGCTGAGCACAAAGAGCCGCATCATGTGGCAGGCCGCGACAAAGCCGGGCACCACCCCCAGCACCGCGCCCATGGCGATCATCGTCTCGAATCCGCCGGGGGCGAAGGCCACGAGAATATGCGCCAGCGGCATCCCAAGGGCCAGCGCCACAGGGAAAGCCGCGACCAGCGCCAGCAGCACGGCGAGGATGGTGACCGCCAGCCCCGCAGCCAGCCCGTTCGTCAGATCCGACAGGCTGACCCCTGAAAACCGCGTGCCGATCAGCGCCCCCAGCACCAGATAGGCCGGAAACACCAGCCAGACCGGCAGCACGCCGGGTGCCAGCCCCGTCAGATGGCCCGCTGCCGACACCAGCATCGGACCGATCAGCATCGGTGCGGGCACGCGCAACCGGCCAAAAATGATCCCTGCAATCACGCCCGCCACCAGCAGGACAAGGGTTTGCCACAGCCCCATCAGCACCCCTTGCGGCACGATGGAGCCGCCAAGATCCACGCCCATGGACAGCGCCACAAAGGGCACCGCCAGCGTCAGCGACAGCAGGCGCACCGATTGTGTGGTCGACACGCGCGCGACATTGCCCCCCGCCTCCGCCGCCATCGCCATCACAAAGCTCAGATGACCGGGTGCCGCAGCCAGCAGGGCGGAGCGCGCGTCGAACCCGAAGAAACGCCCGAGCATCCAGCGGCTGAGCGCCAGCATCACCCAGATCATCACGAGCACCACCACAAAGGCCAGCGGCCAGCGGATCATCGCATCAACTGCATTGTGATCGAATCCCGCCCCCACAGTCAGCCCGATGACCACGAAGCAAGCGTTGCGCACTGAAAGGGAAATGCCCATGCGCAGACCTGCGAGGCCGGCAAGCGACACCAGTACGGCGGGGCCGATCAACAGATAGATCGGTGCCCCCACGGCCCAGCCGACGGCAGCGCCCAACGCGCCCACACAAACCGTCACTACGGTCGTCACAAGATCGGAAGGGGGCTTTGGCCAGTTCATGTGCCGTTGCTAGCACCACAATTCTCCGGCGACCAGAGCCGCCCCCTTGCACATCCGCGGCCTAGGCGGCATGGGTCGGACGGAACAGCTTGAAAGGCCCTTTTTAATGGACAACTTGCGCGGTGCTTTGATCATGGTCCTGTCGATGCTGGGCTTTGCCATCGAGGACATGTTCATCAAACTGATGGGCAACGTCATTCCCATCGGCCAGATCATCCTCTTCCTTGGGGTCGGCGGTGCGATTGGCTATGGCGCTTTGATGCGGGTCAAGGGTCAGGCGCTGTTTGAACACGCCATGCTGACCCGGCCGATCCTGCTGCGCGCCCTGGGGGAGATCATCGGCACGTTGGGGTTTGTCTCGGCCATCGTGCTGACCCCGATCTCGAGCGCTTCGGCGATTTTGCAGGCGACGCCGCTGGTGGTCACATTAGGGGCAGCACTGTTTCTGGGCGATCCGGTCGGCTGGCGCAGGTGGAGCGCGGTTCTCGTGGGCCTTGGCGGCGTGATCCTGATCATCCGTCCGGGACTGGAGAGTTTTCAGGCGCTGTCGCTGCTGGCGCTGCTGGGGGTTTTCGGGCTCTCCCTGCGCGATCTGGCCACCCGGCGGGTACCGAAATCAATCACCAGCTATCAGCTTTCGTTCCTGGCCTTCGTGGCGCTGATCCCGGCAGGGCTGCTGTACATGCTGGGCACCGGCACCTCCTTCGAGCCCATGACGGGGCTGCAATGGGTGTTCATGGGGTCTGCCCTGTGCATCGGGATGGTCGCCTATTATGGTATCGTTGCCGCGATGCGCGTGGGCGAGATCAGCTTTGTCACGCCCTTTCGTTATACCCGTCTGCTGTTTGCGATGGTCGTGGGAATCGTCATCTTTTCCGAAAGGCCGGATATGCTGACCTATGTTGGCGCAACCATCATTGTCGCCTCCGGCATCTATACGGTATGGCGTGAGCGCAAAGTCAAAGAACTGACCTGAGACGCTTTTCATCCCTCCCTCGCGGACGGTACATCGCCGCGCACCAGCTATTCCCAAAAGGATTATTCTGCCATGAGCACCATCATCGACATCCACGCCCGCGAAATTCTGGACAGCCGTGGCAACCCCACGGTCGAAGTCGACGTCACGCTGGAAGACGGCACCATGGGCCGCGCGGC
>JAGXHB010000070.1 GCA_024636425.1 Roseobacter sp. | reverse complement strand
ATCCGCCGCTGCCTTGACGACAGCGGGTATCAGGAAGGGCAGCAGAAAACCGAGCGCGATGTTGATCCGTGCATCACGCTGCAACCGGTGGATCACATCGCCACCTGCGGTGGGGTCAAAAAGCGGCAGATTGATCCAGACGTTAAAGGCCCCTTTGCGCGCAGGCCAGTTGAGCACGCGCACAAGCACCAGAAACGCAACCATCGAGATCAGGGAAATCAGATAGGCGAGCCCCGCAGAGGTGCGCACCGAATTGACCAGCACGGTCGAAGCATCATTGGGCAGCATCAAGACAATCATCCTTACCGGCGAAAACGGAAAGTCCATCGCATTGCCGATGATTGTCCCGATTGACGTCAGCGCCCCGGTCATGACCGTGGGGTCGGTCTGCTGCTGCAGTATCAGTGTAAGCAGAAGAACCGTTGCAAAGAGCGAGGCGAACCGCATCCGGTTGAACGGCGGGGCGTCACGAAACTCAATGATACTTGGGAAGTTTGAATTGTATTCGATGAAGGTCAGGAATGCGGCGATCAGCGCCACCAGCATGGTGATCTGGCTGGAATCAGTCATGATATCAGGCAGCATCAATGCTGGCAGTGACACCAGCAACGCCACAAGAATGCCACGCGCTGCCGCGCCGGATAAACGTGCAAACACAAAACTACCCTTCCAAACTGGCCAGCCACGGTTCGATGCCGCGGTCTTGTTCCAACTTGTTGCCCGCGCTTTGCGAAGGCTTGCCTCAATATTGCCCAATTTGTGCCTTCTTTCGCCACAGTCCTCAAGCTGTTCATGAATAAGACTTAAGGGATGAGGTGTTTTGAAGGAAAGGGTGGTGCGTTAATGCATCAAACCTGCGTCAAAATTACGGCACACCGCAAGATGTTGTGGGCACGAGGGATGCGCCCACAACAGCAGTTAAAACAATTCAGCCGTCGGTAGAGTTGAACTCAGACCCAAGGCCGTGACTGTGAGGCCGATGCTTCGAAAGTTTCGATGGACGCGGCCTTTTCCATGGTCAGACCGATATCGTCCAAACCGTTCATCAGGCAATGCTTCTTGAAGCTGTCGACTTCGAAGGTGAAAACCTCGCCATCCGACGTGGTGATCGTCTGCGCCTCAAGATCAATCTCGATCCGTGCGTTGGATCCCTTTTCAGCATCCTTCATTAGCACATCGACCTGTTCTTGCGGCAGCGCGATCGGCAGGATGCCGTTCTTGAAGCAGTTGCTGTAAAAGATGTCGGCATAGCTGGGCGCAATCACGCATTTGATGCCGAAATCCTTGATGGCCCAAGGCGCGTGCTCGCGCGATGAACCGCAGCCAAAGTTATCGCCCGCAACCAATATCTCGGCGTCGCGGTATTGCGGCTTGTTCAGCACGAAATCAGGGATCTCGTTGCCCTGACGGTCATAGCGCATCTCGTCGAAGAGGTTCACACCCAGACCCGACCGCTTGATCGTCTTGAGGAACTGCTTGGGGATGATCATGTCGGTGTCGATGTTGACCATCGGCATCGGCGCTGCCACGCCGCTAAGCTTGTCGAACTTGTCCATTACATCATCTCCCGAACGTCGGTCAGTTTGCCGGTGATCGCGGCGGCGGCGGCCATTGCGGGGCTCATCAGGTGGGTGCGGCCCTTGTAGCCCTGACGCCCTTCGAAATTACGGTTCGAGGTGGACGCGCAGCGTTCGCCTTCGGACAGCTGGTCGGGGTTCATGGCCAGACACATGGAACAGCCCGCAAGCCGCCACTCAAAACCCGCATCCTTGAAGATGTCGGCAAGACCTTCTTCTTCGGCCTGCGCACGCACCAGACCCGAACCGGGGACGATCATGGCGCGCATGCCTTCCTTGATCTTCTTGCCCTTCAGGATGGCAGCCGCGGCGCGCAGGTCTTCGATGCGGCCATTGGTGCAGGAGCCGATGAACACGGTGTCGATTTCAATATCGGTCAGCGCCATACCTTCGGTAAGGCCCATGTACTCGATGGACCGCTTAGCGGCATCAACCTTGCCACCTTTGAAGGTTGAGGCAGCAGGAACCGTCCCCGTGATCGGCAACACATCTTCGGGCGAGGTGCCCCATGTCACCACGGGAGCGATGTCTTCGCCTTTGATCGTGATGACCTTGTCCCACTGCGCATCGTCGTCGGAGTAGAGTGTTTTCCACCAGTTCAGGGCCGCTTCCCATTGCGCGCCCTTGGGCGCGTGGGGACGTCCCTGGCAATAGGCGAATGTCTTTTCATCCGGCGCAATCAGACCGGCGCGGGCGCCGCCTTCGATCGCCATGTTGCAGACGGTCATGCGCCCTTCCATGGAAAGATCACGGATCGCTTCGCCGCAATATTCGATGACATAGCCTGTGCCGCCCGCTGTGCCTGTGGCCCCGATGACGGACAGGGTAATGTCCTTGGCCGTGACACCGGGGCTGAGCTTTCCGGTGATTTCGACTTTCATGTTCTTGGATTTCTTCTGGATCAGCGTCTGCGTTGCCAGAACATGTTCAACCTCGGATGTGCCGATGCCATGCGCCAGCGCGCCGAACGCACCATGCGTCGCGGTGTGGCTGTCGCCGCACACGACGGTCATGCCGGGCAGGGTCCAGCCCTGTTCGGGGCCGACGATATGCACAATGCCCTGACGGACATCGGACACAGGGTAATAGTGCAGGCCGAATTCCTTCGCATTGGTGTCCAGCGCCTCGACCTGAATACGGCTGTCTTCGGTCATCGTCTTGGCGTTGGCGCGGTCGAGCGTGGTCGGCACGTTGTGATCCGGCACGGCAATCGTCTTGTCCGGCGCGCGGACCGTGCGGCCCGTCATACGCAACCCTTCAAAGGCCTGCGGGCTGGTCACTTCATGCACCAGATGGCGGTCGATATACAAAAGGCAGGTGCCGTCGTCCGCTTCATGCGCGACATGGGCATCCCAGATTTTATCGTAGAGCGTTTTGGGGGACATGTGGTCCTCTCCCGTATGAAAAATGTGTTGGATGGGGTGGTAATTCGGACGCGGTTGCGCAGCTTGCCGCGATTATAGTCGCGCAAGCACCGTAAGGGTCGCCCCGAAAAAGCGTTCGCGCAGGCGTGCACGATCCCCGATGTTGAACAGATCTTCCGATGCGTGTGTCATGGACGTGTGACTAGACCCTTTCCCGGGTCTGTTCAAGGATTCTGACGCGGGGCCGTACGCATGGCACGGCCCGTCCCATCTGCGCGGCTCTGCATGATGGGTTGCCCAATGTCCGCGATTGCCACACCATTGCACGACAAGATTTTACAATTCGCGGACAGCCATCAATGATAACCGATCCTTTCGCCGATTTTCTTGAGACGCTGCAAGGTCTGTTGCACGGGTTTCTTGCCCTCGGCGAAGGGTTGCTGGTGCCCGGCTGGCGCCAGTATCAGGTTCTGATTCTCGTCGGACTGGCAATTGCCGCATGGCTACTGCATCGCCTGTCTGGCAACTGGTTGCAGGCCTGGGTGCGGTCGCATGAAGGCTGGTCCAAATGGCAATTGCGCGTCATCGTCCAGATCAAGCGACGTCTGGGGCTGATCTGGTTCGCCTCGCTGGCGGGCGCGGTCTATCTGGTGATGCAGAATATCACCTGGCCGTCCCGGTCCTATCTGATCGGTCTTTTCGCAATGCTGGTCTTTGTCTGGGTCTGCATTGCCTTTGCAGCGAGACTGGTGCGCAACCGGCCACTGCGGCGTCTTGTGACATGGGGCCTGTGGATTTATGCGACGCTCTTTTTTCTCAATGTTGCTGATGATGTCGCCGCCTTCCTTGATTCCCTTGCGATCAGCATTGGCGATTTCCGGCTTTCCATCCTCAAGGTCATCACAGCGCTGGTGGTCATCGGGCTCCTGTTTTCGCTTGCTCGGATCGTCAGTCACGCGATGGCGTCCAGCATCCGCAAGAACGAGGATATCAGCCCCTCGATGCAGGTACTGGCGGTCAAGGGCGTGCAGATCGCTTTCTACGGGGTCGCGTTCTTTCTGGGGGTCAAGGCGGTCGGCATTGATCTGACGGGTCTTGCCGTTTTGTCGGGTGCGATCGGTGTGGGTCTGGGTTTCGGTCTGCAAAAGGTTGTCTCGAACCTTGTGTCAGGTGTCATCATCCTTATCGACAAATCGATCAAACCGGGTGACGTGATCAGCCTGGGCGAGACGTTCGGCTGGATCCAGACCTTGGGTGCGCGGTATGCGTCGGTGGTGACGCGTGATGGCAAGGAATACCTCATCCCGAACGAAGACCTGATCACCGGGCAGGTGGTGAACTGGTCCCATTCCAACGAATTTGTCCGGCTCGATATCTACTTCGGCACGGCGTATGGTGACAACCCGCATGAGGTGCGCAAACTTGCGATAGAGGCGGCAAAGGGCGTTGACCGTGTGCTGAGCTTCAAGGCTCCTGTCTGCCACATCGTGGGGTTTGGCGACAGCAGCGTGGATTACATCCTGCGGTTCTGGATCAGGGATCCCACCGAAGGACTGACCAACATTCGCGGCAATGTCTATCTGGCGCTTTGGGATGCGTTCAAAGACAACGGTATTTCGATCCCCTTCCCGCAGCGCGAAGTCAAAGTACTCGATGAAAGCAGGCTCGAACTGTCGCGGAGCACTTCGGACAAAGGGTGACTTGCCGACTGCACCCTATGTCCTATGTTATAGCCATCGGCGCTATATCAGAGGGGTGGCCCCATGACGGACGAGCAGAAAGTGGTTCTGATCCTGGGGAGCGGTCCCAACGTGACGGTCAGTCGCGACTGGCCCGCCGAATGGTTTGACCACATTGTCGTGATGAACAACGCCTGGCGTGTGCGGCCCGATTGGAACGCTTTGGTCTACCCCGAAGATTTTCCTACTGACCGGATGCCCAGCGATGTCGCACCGCATCAAAAACTGGTCGATGCCGATGCGTTTGTGCCGGCGCAAAACCGGTTTGGCGGCTTCGTCTATGCAGGCGGCACGATGGCCTATACCACCGGCTACTGGGCCTTGTCGGCGCTTCGGCCAACGGTTCTGGCGTTCATGGGGTGTGACATGGTCTATCCGGCAACCGGCAAGACGCATTTCTATGGCACCGGCACGGCCGATCCCTTGCGCGACGACATAACCCTGCGCGATCTGGGGGCCAAGTCGGCACGGCTGGCGCTTGTCGCGGCTGAACAGGGTTGTGCTTGTGTCAACCTTTCGCAAGACCCCTCCGCCTTGCTTTTCCCGCGTGCCAAGCCAGATAACCTGCGCAATCGACGCTTCAGCCTTGATCTTGACCGTGCACGCTATGCCGCGTTGCGTGATAAGGAGGACGCGTTGGGGTATCACACGCCAACAGGCCGCTATTGGGAAGACGTGGACAAGGTCGATCCGACGGCTGTTGCCGCTTTGGATCAGGGTTGGCGCGACCTTTTCGGGATCACTGCGGGAAGTTGACGCAGGGCTCCGGGGGAACCCGTCGCCGGGTGAGAGGGTAGATCTGCCAAAGGAGATTTACATGCAAAGCACCCTCAAGGCGATTAGCCCCGTAACACATGATACCAATCATTACGTCTTCAGCCGCCCCGACGACCTGAATTTTGAGCCGGGACAGGCGGTGGAAATCGCGATCCAGAAGGAAGGTTGGAAAGACGAAGGCCGGCCTTTCACTTTTACCTCGATGCCATCTGACACGGATATCGAATTCGTCATCAAAAGTTATCCTGACCATGACGGTGTGACCGAACAGCTTGCCAAGCTTGAACCGGGTGCCCAAGTATCGCTTGAGGGCCCGTTTGGCGCCATTCAGGATCAGGATCAGGGTCCGGGTGTGTTTCTGGCTGCAGGGGCCGGCGTCACGCCGTTCATACCGATTCTCAAAAAGCGCGATCAGGACGGAATGCTGGAAGGCTGCACGTTGTTATTTTCGAACAAGACCGCAAAAGACATCATTCTGCGTGACCAGTTCGAAGCGATGCAGGGCCTGCGCAATGTGTTCGTCGTGACCGACGAAAGCTCGGACGATCTGCATGACGAAAAGCTCGACAAAGCCTTTTTGGAGAAGGAAATCAGCAGCTTTGACCAGAACTTCTATATCTGCGGTCCGGGTGGATTCGTGGATGCCATGCGGGATGCGTTAAAGGAACTTGGCGCAAAAGATGACCGCATTGTCACAGAAGACGGCTGGTAGGCGCTTGTCCGCGTTGCATGTCATTGAAATTTTACCCCGGCGCGCATATCCTATGGTATCCCCAGCGCCGGGGGACTGTCGGCGCGTCTTAAGGAGGACAATGTCCTGTCAACTCTCTCAAGCGCAGCAGACGCTGCTAACCCGCAGGCAGCCGTGATGGCCGCCCACACCAATACAGCCTCAAGCGACGCGCTGCTGGCTTCCATTCTCTCCCAACTTGATGACGACAAGGCCGAGGAAATCGTGCAAATCGACCTGCGCGGCAAGACGGCTATTGGCGATTACATGGTGATCTGCTCTGGCCGATCCACGCGTCAGGTGGCGTCCATCGCCGAAAAACTGACGCAGATGGTCAAGGACGAGTATGACCGCACACCACGGGTTGAAGGTAAGGATACCGGCGACTGGGTTCTCATCGATACAGGTGATGTGATCGTCCATGTTTTCCGTCCCGAAGTGCGTGAATTCTACCAACTTGAAAAGATGTGGATGCCAACCGACACGCCCGAACCGCAAGCAGTGATGCCGCACTGATCTCCTGACGGGAGGGACTTAGCGATGCGGGTGCATATCTGTGCGGTCGGGCGTCTTCGCGCCGGGCCCGAGAAAGATCTGATTGATGATTACCTTGCACGGTTCGACCGGACGGGCCGCGCCCTTGGGCTCGGGCCCGTGCAGATCGTTGAAGTCGAGGACAAGAAGAACGGCGGCATGCAGGCCGAAGCGACCCTGCTGGGCCGGGCAATCCCGAACGGTGCGGTAATTTGCGTTCTTGATGAGCGGGGTCTTGTCGAACCTTCGCCCGACTTTGCCGGCCGTCTGGGCGGCTGGCGCGATCAGGGGCGCGGGGACATCGCTTTCGTCATCGGAGGTGCAGACGGCATTGCCAAGGATTTAAGGCAAAACGCAGATCATGCCCTGTCGTTCGGCAAGATGGTCTGGCCGCATATGCTGGTGCGCGTGATGCTGGCTGAGCAGCTTTACCGCGCCGCGTCGATCCTGTCAGGCGGGCCATACCACCGGGCCTGAGCACATCAGTTGAGGTTGACTGTCCTGATCTTGGAATCCCAGCCACCGACAGTGTCCCGCACCTGAATGCCGACCTGCGTGGCCCCGTCCGGAAGCTCAATGCCCGACAACGACCGGGTGAGCGGCTGCTCATCTACATGCGGATGGATCAGTTCCCGTATGGCAATTTGGTTGCCATCTACATCCAAAATCCGCCACGCATCGACGAAATCATCCCAACCGGTGTCGCCATGGCTAATTGTCACGTCAAACGACCACAGGCCGTCTTCGCTGGTCACGCGAACATTATCGATAACGGCGGGATCTGCCCAAGCGCTTTGGGCGCTTGCCATCAGTAGCGCGGAAAAAACGAACTTGTACATTATGAACACCCTGCTTTCCTAAGGTTATATAGCCTAGGGTGTATCTCTTTCCAAGAGAATGCGGCGGGACTGTGACGTGAACTCTCGTCGCCAGACGATGACCACTGTGACCAGTACTGCGAAAAGCAGCATAAACGGACCGATTATCCACCCAAGACCCGCTAACGCAAAATAAAGTGATCGCAGCCCCCGGTTGAAGCTGCGCGCCGCTGTGATGTTGATCTCTGCTGCCTTGCGTGCGAGCACAGGGCCCCGCGGGTCATCAATCTCGTTCGGGACAGCCGCCATCAGGACCGAGCAATATCCGAACAGGCGGTTGGACCAGACGAACTTGAGGAATCCATTCGTCACAAACAGCAAAGGCAGGAGCATCTTGAATTCCCACACTACGGTGGGCAGATCTGTCAGGGCCAGATCTTCGACCACGGTAGACAGTCTTTCCGAGTTGCCAAGCAGCGCAAGCGTGCCCCCCAAGGCAATCACGCTGGTCGAGGCAAAGAACGCGGTGCTCTGGCGCAAGGTGCCGATCATATGCGCATCAAAGATGCGCGGCTGGCGCGTGATCAGCTGTACCATCCACTCGCGCCGGTACTGCGCCATCAGATGCGACACCGACGGGCGTGCGGATGAGGAATGTTCGATCACCCCGCCAAGGCCGAACCAGGCGATGAAGATCGCCGACAATGCCACATAATCCAGCGGCTGAAACAGCGCGATACGATCCATCCAAGTCATGTTAAGCTGCATAGGCCAAGCGGATCGTTCTTGCCAATGCTATAAATTGGTAATAACATTTTACCAAAATGGAGGTTGCAATGGAAATGCCAGTCCCCAATTCCGCAATCATAGCGCGTAAAGCACGGGTTGTTGAGCGTTTGCAATCAGTTCTGCCCGCCGACGCGGTGATATTCGACACGCACGAAACGCGCGCCTACGAATGTGATGCCCTTACAGCTTACAAATGCGCCCCCTTGGTCGCGGTTCTGCCGAACTCGACGCAGGAAGTGTCGGATGTCTTGCGGATCTGCCACGAAGAAGGCGTTCCAGTCGTGCCGCGCGGGTCGGGAACATCGCTGGCCGGTGGTGCGCTTCCGACTGCGGATTGCGTCATTCTTGGCGTGGCGCGAATGAATGACGTGATTGAGACTGACTATGATAACCGTTTTATCAGGGTCCAGACCGGCCGCACCAACCTGAGTGTCACGGGTGCTGTCGAAGAACACGGTTTCTTTTATGCGCCGGACCCGTCCAGCCAGCTTGCCTGTGCGATTGCGGGAAATATCGCCATGAATTCCGGCGGGGCGCATTGCCTGAAGTATGGCGTTACGACCAACAACCTGATGGGCGTGACAATGGTCATGATGGATGGCGAGGTGATCGAGATCGGTGGTGCGCATCTGGACGCGGGCGGGCTGGATCTGTTGGGCGTTATCTGCGGGTCCGAAGGGCAGCTTGGTGTGGTGACCGAAGCGACCCTGCGCATTCTGCACAAGCCCGAAGGCGCGCGCCCGGTATTGATCGGCTTTGACGATAACGAGGTCGCGGGGGCCTGCGTTTCGGACATTATCAAGGCGGGTGTGCTGCCTGTCGCGATAGAATTCATGGACCGTCCCTGCATTGAGGCGACGGAGGCCTTTGCGAAAGCAGGCTACCCGATGTGCGAGGCGCTGTTGATCATCGAGGTCGAAGGATCGGACGCCGAGATCGACCACCAGCTTGCCCTGATCAGCGACATTGCGCGCCGCCATGATCCGGTGGAACTTCGCCAGTCTAAATCCGCAGAGGAAAGCGCCAAGATATGGCTGGGCCGCAAGTCGGCCTTCGGCGCTATGGGGCAGATCAACGACTATATGTGCCTTGATGGCACGATCCCGGTATCGTCATTGCCCCATGTGCTCAAACGGATCAGCGAGATGAGCGATGAATACGGGCTGAAAGTCGGTAATGTGTTCCATGCTGGCGATGGCAACATGCACCCGTTGATCCTCTATGACGCGAACAAGCCGGGCGATCTTGAGCTTTGCGAGGCGTTCGGAGCCGAGATCCTGAAACTTTGTGTCGAGGTCGGGGGCTGCCTGACGGGGGAGCATGGTGTGGGCATTGAAAAGCGGGACTTGATGCATGTGCAATACACCCCCGTCGATCTGGATGCGCAGATGCTGGTCAAGGACGTGTTCGATCCGGCGTGGCTTTTGAATCCGGCCAAAGTATTTCCCCTTGATGCCTCAGAGAGCCGTCGCGCGGTTACGCTGGCTGCGGAATGACACCTTCGCAGGCCGCAGGATTTGGATAGTTAGGAGCCAGATAAGCATGGACATCACCACAGAAGACGCCTTGGTCGATGCGGTTAGGGGGGCTACCGCGCCCCTTTGCGTACAAGGTGGCGGGACGCGTGGCGTGCTGGTGCAGGGGGATGTCCTGTCTGTCGCAGGGCTTGGCGGGATCACTCTTTATGAACCGGGGGCGATGACGCTTGTGGCGCGCGCAGGCACGCCAGTGGCCGAAATCGAGAAGGCACTTGCCGGGGAAAACCAGCGGCTCGCCTTCGAGCCGATGGATCATCGCAAGCTGTTGGGTGGGCAGGGAACGCCAACCATCGGCGGCGTGATGGCCGCGAATGTCAGCGGTCCCCGGCGCCTTTCGGTCGGTGCGGCGCGTGATTTTCTGCTTGGGGTCCGCTTTGTCGACGGGCGTGGCGCCGTGGTCAAGAATGGCGGGCGCGTGATGAAGAACGTTACCGGCTATGATCTGGTCAAGCTGATGGCAGGATCGTTTGGCGCGCTTGGTGTCTTGAGCGAGGTCTCAATGAAGGTGCTGCCCCGTCCAGAAGCACAGGCCAGCCTGATACTGGTCGGGCTTGATGAAGTGGGTGCCGTCGGTGCGATGGCACAAGCGCTTGGCAGCCCCTACGAGGTAACCGGGGCCGCCCATGATCCCGTATTGCGCAGAACCTTGTTGCGGGTTGAGGGTTTTGAAACCTCCGTCGCGTATCGGTTGGATCAGTTGCGCGCCTTGTTGACGATCACGGGCGCTGAAATGGATGTGGCGGTGGCAAAGGCGTCTGAGGATATGTGGCAGGAAATTCGGGACGTCGCCTGCTTTGCCGGGGAGGATGGCGACGTGTGGCGTGTGTCGTGCAAACCGTCGGACGGGCCAGCCATCGCGGAACGGTCGGGCGCGCTGGCGTGGTTTTACGATTGGGCAGGGGGGCTGATCTGGCTACGTACCAAGGCGGGCCATGATCTGCGAGCCAATGTCGGCAGGTTTGGTGGCCACGCGACGTTGGTGCGCGGTGATGCGGCGACAATGGCGCGTCTCGGCATGTTTCATCCGGAAAGCGCAGGCGTCGCGCGGTTGACTGCGGGCTTGCGCGCACAGTTCGATCCCAGACGCATCTTCAACCCTGGCTTGATGGAGCAGGCAGCATGACCCTGATCGCACTTTTTCTGGCTATTTTCGTCGTCGGACCTCTTTTCTTCTGTATCCTCACGGCGCGCGCCGCGACGGTCACATGGGCACGCAAAGTGGCCCTGCTTGCCTTTGGTTGTGCGGCCGTGGCGCTGATGCTGCGATACGGAACCCCCGCCCATTGGGGGCGCGACCCCTTGGTGACTGGTCTGGGGATCGGCATGATGTGGATCGGGTGGATCAGTGTTCTGGCCTTTGCCGTACTGGCATTGCGGCGTGCCGATTCCGGCGTCATGATGCGGCGGCTTTCGACGGTGTTGGGGGCTGGTGGCACGACAATTCCGTGGTTCGGATTGATCTGGGCCAGTTATTCCATCACCTGAAACGATACGTGCAAGGGGCTGAACCCTTCAGCCGCAGGAGCATCCATGCAAACGAATTTTACCGCCGAGCAGCTTGAGAGCCCGGAAATCCAGCGCAGCAACGAAATTTTGCGCGCCTGTGTGCATTGCGGGTTCTGCACGGCAACTTGCCCCACGTATCAGGTGTTGGGTGACGAGCTCGACAGTCCGCGCGGCCGCATCTACCTCATCAAGGATATGCTGGAGAATGACCGCGATCCGGATGCGAAAACGGTCAAGCATATTGATCGCTGCCTGTCCTGTCTGGCGTGTATGACGACCTGCCCGTCGGGTGTGCATTACATGCATCTGGTCGACCACGCGCGCGACTATATTGAACAACGCTACAAACGCCCCTTCAGTGACCGCGCGCTGCGCTGGATCCTTGCGCGCATCCTGCCTTATCCGACGCGGTTTCGCCTTGCGCTGCTCGGGGCCAAGATCGGGCGACCGTTTGCGCGGCTGATGCCTGATGCCCGCCTCCGCGCCATGCTTGAGATGGCACCGAAACGGATCCCGCCGGTCAGCCGCAACGATGACCCGCAAAGCTTTGCCGCGACGGGACCGCGCAGAAAACGTGTCGCGCTGATGACGGGCTGTGCGCAAAGGGCGCTGAACACCGACATCAACGATGCGACCATCCGCTTGCTGACCCGTCTGGGTTGCGAGGTTGTGGTTGCGGAAGGGGCAGGGTGCTGTGGTGCCCTGACCCATCACATGGGCAAGACCAGCGAAAGCCACGCAACGGCCGCGAAAAACATCAAGGCCTGGTGCGCGGAAATGGATGGCGACGGGCTGGATGCAATCGTCATAAACACGTCGGGGTGCGGCACCACGGTCAAAGATTACGGGCATATGTTCCGCAATGAGCCACTGGCGCAAGACGCTGCGCGCGTGTCTGCGATTGCCCGCGACGTGTCCGAGGTTTTGATCGACCTGCGCGGTGAAAACGACGGTTCGGCTCCGCGTCCTGCGCGCGACGCAATTGCCGGCACAGACGCGCAGCCTGTCACAATGCCCGCACATTCAGGCCTTGTAGTTGCATATCATGCAGCCTGTTCGCTTCAGCATGGACAGCAGATCAAGACATTTCCGAAGGATCTGCTGAAACAGGCCGGATTCACCGTCGTCGAACCCGCAGATCCGCATTTGTGCTGTGGGTCCGCAGGGACATATAATCTGATGCAACCCGAGATATCGAAGCAGCTGAAAGATCGGAAAATCAAGACGTTGCAGGACAGGAACCCGGATATTATTGCGGCAGGGAACATCGGCTGCATGATGCAGATCGGATCAGCGGCAGGGATACCGGTTGTGCATACTGTCGAGCTTCTGGATTGGGCGAGCGGGGGGCCAAAACCGCCTGCGCTGAGCGCCAATCTGACCGAGGCGCGCGAAATTCCGCGACTGCGCTAAGGCGCGCCTAATTTTTGCCTTATATTGGGGCTAAAAGTTCAGGAATTGATCTGAATTTAAAGCGGGGGGCTTCCTTCATGCGGCGTTGGGTAGCCCTTTCTATTATGTGTCTGACCGTCGCAACGGCAGCAGTGGCGCAGGACGCCCGGTTGAAACGTCTTGATTCAGGGGTTGAGGCTGGTGATTGGGAAGCTGTTGGCCGACTGGACATTGCTGGCACCGGGTTTTGCACCGGTGCTCTGATTGCGCCGCGGCTTGTGCTGACAGCGGCGCATTGTCTGTTTGATCGCAAGACAAAGCAGTTGATTGACCACGGCAATGTCGAGTTTCTGGCGGGTTGGCGCAACGGGCGTGCCGGCGCGTACCGGATGGTCCGCCGCGCGGTTGTGCACCCAGACTATGTCTATGACGGCATGGTATCGTCAGAACGGGTGCGCAACGACCTTGCCCTGCTGGAGCTTGACCGCCCGATACAGAACACGACAATCAAACCTTTCGATACCGCGCCTAGGCCTCGACGTGGCGACCAGTTGGGCGTCGTAAGCTATGCTCAAGACCGCTCCGAAGCACCGTCGTTGCAGGAAGTCTGCAGCGTTCTGGCCCGTCAGGAAGGCGTTTTGGTCACAACATGCTCGGTCGATTTTGGATCAAGCGGTGCACCGATCTTTACCTTCGCCAACGGGGAGCCGCAGATTGTGTCGGTTGTGTCGGCCAAGGCGCAGGTCGATGGCAAGGCGGTCTCTTTGGGTACAGCACTTGGCGCGCCTTTGGCGTTGCTGCAGGCCGAACTTGTCGCGGGCAAGGGCGTCTATCAGGAGCCGGGGCCCACAAGCAGACGGATCATGGCCGCCGATCGCGACCGCAACACGGGTGCCAAATTCGTCAGGCCCTGAGGATAGGCGTGGGCGGCATTTTTTGCATCGAGCCGTGAATTACCCCTCTTGAAACAGGGTTTTCCATCCCCACATATTTTGCATCGAAACGCCTGAACAGGGTTTCGGGACTTAAAAACAGGGGCCTGTCCATCATGGAAGGCCCAGACATGTAAATCGCTCAAGTGAGGATGAACACCATGCGTAGTTTTGATTTTGCACCCCTTTACCGTTCGACGGTCGGTTTTGACCAGATCGCCAACCTGATGGACCGGGTTTTGACCAGTGAGGTCGCCCAGCCCACCTATCCCCCCTACAATATCGAAAAACTTGAAGATGACGCGTACCGTATCACGATTGCCGTCGCCGGTTTTTCAGATGCAGACCTGAGCGTTGAAGTGCGTGAAAAGTCGTTGATTGTCTCGGCGCGCAAGGCGGAAGATGACACGGAAAAGACCTATCTGCATCGCGGTATCGCGACCCGTGCTTTCGAGCGTCGGTTCCACCTTGCGGACCATGTGCAGGTGCTTGGCGCAACCCATGCCGACGGCATGCTGCACATTGATCTGGAGCGTCAGGTGCCAGAGGCGCTGAAACCTCGCCAGATCGAGATTGCACGCGACACCCGTGCCATCGAGAAAGACGTGGTCGACGCTAAAACTGTCAACTGATCAACGCCAAGATCATGGAACTCGGACCCGAGGCTGTTGCCTCGGGTCTTTTTGTTCGACCCTACTAGGTCACACTCGTTGACTTAAAAAAACAGCGGCGCCACTGTCGGCGGCATCCAGCAGGGAGGAAGAGCAGGATGTCGCTTCAGGAAATTTTTGCCACGCGCGCCAACCGGATGAAAGCGTCCGAAATCCGCGAGCTTCTCAAACTTCTGGACCAGCCAGACATCATCTCGTT
>JAGXHB010000008.1 GCA_024636425.1 Roseobacter sp. | reverse complement strand
TCGATGGATATTCTGCCGTTGGCGGGGCTTCTGGGGCTCGCACTGGTGTTGGGGCTGGCCGGTGCGCGGGCCGGTTTACCTGCGGCAAGTTTGCTTGCCGGCATGTTTGTCAGCGCCGCCGCCCATGCCGCGGGCCTGATCCACGGCGTAGCCCCGCCAGCCGTGATCTTTGCAGCCTTTTTGACGACAGGTGCCGTTCTGGGCTCAAGGATGAGCCGGGTCACGCGTCTTCAGGTCCGCCAGTATGCTGTTGCGGGCGGTGCCACCATTGCAAGCGCTGTTGTGCTGTCACTGGGCTTTGCGGCGCTCGCGGGGGCGGTGACCAGCTTGCCTTTCGGGCAGATATGGATTGCCTATGCGCCCGGCGGTGTCGAAGCCATGGCGGCAATCGGCCTGTCGCTCGGCTACGATCCTGCCTATGTCGCCGTCCATCATTTCGCCCGCATTTTCGCGCTTGTCATCATCGTTCCGATCGCGCTGAAACTCTAGCGGGCTGGCTGCAACAAGCCCAACGCAGGTGGGACGGACGCTCATAAGGGCCGCAGGCTATTTGGCGGATGTCCCGCGTGCATCCTTTCGGCGGAGCGCGCGTGACTTGGCGACCCTTTGCAAATCCTCGGCCTCGTCATTCTCGTCTACGATTTCGGTCCCGAGCAAGGTTTCTATGATGTCTTCCATGGTCACAAGCCCGGCTGTTCCACCATATTCGTCTTCGATCAGTGCGATGTGGGCTTCATTCTCCATCAGCAGATCGAACAACGTGTCGAGGTCTGTCTTCTCCGGGATGCGCTGAATGTCGCGTTTGAAGTCGGCCACGGTGTTGTCTGCGCCATCGCGCAACCCGGCCAGAAGAAGCTCGCGCGTCAACACGAAGCCTTTCACGTCATCTATGCTCTCGCCGGTGACGATGTAACGCGAAACCGGAAACGTGTCTCTGGAACTGACAACATCAGCGACCGTTTCGTCAGCCCCCAGATGTTGAATGACCGTGCGCGGTGTCATGACTTCCTTGACCGCGATTTCAGACAGTCGAAACAGGTTCGTTACAACGCGCGTTTCATCCTCCTCGACCACCCCAAGACGCTGGCCAGCCGTTGTCAGCGCCGTGATTTCGTGGCGCGAGACCTCTGCCTGACGCTCGCCGCCAGTCAGCAGCCGCGTCAACGCCTGGCTCATCCACACCAGCGGCAATTGCAGGATGATCAACCATGGCAGCACGCGCACCGCGAAAGGTGCAAGGCCACGCCAATAGGTCGCACCGAGGGTCTTGGGAATGATTTCAGACAGGACAAGAATGCCAAAGGTCAAAACGGCTGAAAAGATACCCACGCCGGTATCATCAAACACAACGGCCGCCTGCGCCCCCGCGCCGGTGGCCCCGACGGTATGGGCAATCGTGTTGAGCGACAGGATCGCCGCAAGGGGGCGTTCAACGTCTGCGCGCAACGCCCTGAGTTTCTTTGCCAGCCCCGGCTGCTCTTTCTCGGCACCTTCGACAAAGGAAGGCGTGATGGACAGAAGGACCGCCTCGAGGATCGAGCACAGAAACGACACCCCGATTGCCAGCAGTACAAATATGATAAGCAATGTCATCGCGGTATCTTTCAAAATTCAAGTTCAATGTTCATGCAACTAACGCATCCTTCCTAAGGTTCCATAGCCCGCAGAGGCCCGCAACAGCCCGCCAGCGGCTTTTGGTGCGGGTTGCACCTTACGTTTCCTCCGGGAGAGCGTCTTTTCGAGCCAAGGCTCAGGCGCGCAGGATGACGCATGTGTCGAGGGCGATCTTGTGCGCCAGACCATCGGTGGAGGTCGTGCCCGCGTTCTTGGTCAGGCTCAGCATGGATACCGCCAAACATGCCGCATGCGCTGAAGACCCTCCACGGGAATTGGCTTGCAGATCGTTTCATTGTCTTGCAGATCACCTCAACCCTGTTGCCAGGACTACGGGAAGCGTTTCTAGTGTAATGCGCAATGCTTCCTTGAGAAGGTCACCGGCATGCAGGCTCAGGAAAGTTCTCCGATCTACACATCCGCCGTCCTGTCCGGCCCGATCTGCGGGATTCTGGGGATCGGGTGGGAAGAGGTTCTGGCCCGTGCGGGCATCGTGGCTGACGCGCCCAACGACCGGGCCTTTCTGGTTTCTGCCGAAGAGTACCTGCGCCTGTGGTCCGCGATGATGGACGTATCAAAGCAGCAGGATGTTGCGCGGCTCCTCGGGCTGCGCATGGCGGGCGGTCCCGCGATCCCGGTTCTTTTCGCGCTGTCGACGGCCCCCGATTTCGAGACCGGAATCACGCGAATGGCACAGTTCAAAAGCCTGTTCGGGCCGATGCAATTCGTCGTGTCGCGCAGCGCGCAGGAATTCACCGTGCGCGTCGCCCCGGACGTGGCCACCGCCCTCTTGCCCGGATCGTTCAGCAGCCCCCAGATCATCTATCTGCACGCGCAGGCCAACGCCTTGGCGCGCCATGCGATCCGGCCGCTGCGGGTTAACCTGCCGCTGCCGCAAGACGAACGCGCGCGGCTGGCTGATGTTTTCGGCATGATCCCCGAGGACGGCGACGCCGCACTGACCTATGCCGGTGCGGATGCGCGCCGGCCTTTCATCTCCGAAAATCCGGCGCTTTGGCAGGCGACCGAGGCGGACCTGCAGGCCCAGGCCATGATCCAGTCCAAAGGCGTACCTCTCTCGGACCGTGTCCGCGCAACAATGGTAGAGGCATTCCCGATCACCGAGCCCACGATCGCCCATATCTGCGGTCGCTTGAAGTTTAGCCGCAGCACGCTGTTGCGTCGCCTGCGCGACGAAGGCGTCACGTTTCAGTCGCTGCTGGACGAGACGCGCAAAGATCTCGCGATCCGCTATCTGCTCAAGAGCGACCTGAACAACCAGCAAATCGCGCATCTTGCGGGCTATCGCGATCCGAATGCATTCCAGCGTGCGTTCCGAAGATGGACGGGAATGACGCCGCAAGATTTACGCAGCGGTCACATGGGATGAAGATACGATTGATCAAGGCATCCGATGGCTGACGCAAGTGCGATTTTTCTGGAGCGGAACCTCTTTCGCCATATCACGGTGATGGCGCTCACCTCTTCGGTAGGGCTGATGGCGGTCTTCGCGGTCGATTTCATCGACATGGTCTTCATCTCGATGCTGGGCAACGCGGAACTGGCGGCGGCGGTGGGATACGCCGGCGCAATCTTGTTCTTCACCACCTCTTTCGGCATCGGCATGGCGATTGCGGCGGGGGCGCTGGTGGCCCGCGCTTTGGGGCAGGGCGACGCCGAGCTGGCGAAGGCGCAGGCGGCAGCCGCGCTGGTCTGGGGTGTCGTCTTTGGCGCGGTCTTCGCAGCGGCGGTCTGGCTGAACCTTGCGCCGCTGGCGGCGCTGATGGGGGCAAAGGGTGAGACGCTGGATCTTGCTGTCGGCTATCTTCAGATCATCGTGCCGAGCCTTCCGTTTCTGATGGTCGGCATGGTGGGCGGCGCGATCCTGCGCGCGCGTGGCGATGCGCGCCGCGCGATGATGGCGACGATCTGGGGCGCGCTGGTCAACGCGGCGCTCGATCCGATCCTGATCTTCGGTCTGGGGCTCGACCTGACGGGCGCGGCGCTGGCCAGCGTTGCGGCGCGGCTGGTGATCGCGGGCACGGCGTTGATCCCGATCTTTCGCCACCACGGCGGCTTGGTGCGGCCCGGTCTGCCCGAGATGTCTGTTGCCTTCGTGCCCATCGTGACCATCGCCGCCCCGGCGCTCCTGACCCAACTGGCGACACCCCTAGGACAGGCCTTTGTCACCCGCGCCATCGCCAGCTATGGCGAGGCGGCTGTGGCGGGAATGGCCATCGTAAGCCGGATGACCCCGGTGGCATTTGGTGTAATTTTCGCGCTGTCGGGTGCCATCGGGCCGGTGATCGGCCAGAACTTCGGGGCGGGGCGGATGGACCGGGTGCGGCGGGCTTATCGCGACGGGTTGCTATTTTGTGCGATCTTCACCGTGGCGATGACAGGCCTCCTTTTTGCCCTGCGCGATCCAATCATTGCGCTCTTCGGGGCCGAAGGGGTGACGCGCGATCTGCTGGTCCTCTTCTGCGGTCCGCTGGCGCTGGCGTTCTTCTTCAACGGGGTGATCTTTGTCGCCAACGCGGCGTTCAACAACATGGGCCATCCGTTCCGGTCCACCTGGATCAACTGGGGGCGGCACACGCTGGGGACCGTACCCTTGGTGCTGGCGGGTGGTGCGCTCTTCGGGGCGGCGGGTGTGCTGATCGGGCAGGCCTTGGGCGGCGTTATCTTTGCGGGCATCGCAGCGGTGATGGTGCGGCGGATGATGGATGGTCATGCGCGGCCTGCCGAGCCCGAAAAGCCCTTTGACCGGCAGGCCCGGCTGATGAGCCTGATGCACCGCCGCCGCTGACTGGCCCCACAGGCCGCCGCACTGCCCGCGCATGAGCCGGATTACCCGGTCGCGTCGGTCCCGTCCGACTGCTGCCGGAACGCGAGCGGCGAAAGGCCTGTCCACCGCCGGAAGCTCCGCGACAAACTGTTCGCATCGCGGTAGGCGAGCGATGACTTCCAGATCCACGGAGAAGCTTTTGCAAGAAGGCAATGTCCGTTGCGCTGCACTTTGATGTCCCTCGGAGCAGGCAGCATCCCCGTCCGACGTAATTGAAAAAATCCGCTCACCTGGATTTATCAGACCAGTAGGTGCTTCAACGATAGGCTTGGTTTCCCGCCCGTCGGTTCCATGGTCTCGATGCCGAGCCCGACGAAGCTGAACATCGCGATGTCGATGAGGAAAGCGCTGACCAGAAGAACCCACCAGGGCATGTCCGGTGCGGCACGTTTCGCGACCAGGGTCGTGGCCGCCTGCCCGAGGATCACGCGGCGTCCTCAGCGGCGAGTTTGCCGACCACCTCTGCCGTGGTCAGGATCGCGTGTGCATAGGTCGGGCCGTTGATCTCGTGCGCGGCGTGCATGGCGTCCGCCGACATGGCCGCCGTTGCATCGCGCACCAGCGTCACGTGGTACCCGAGTTCGGCCGCATACCGCGCTGACGCCTCGATACAGGTATTGGCGATCAGGCCGATGAAAATGACATGCGTGATCCCCTGCTGGCGCAGCTGCACGTCGAGATCGGTATTGGCAAAGCTCGACGCGCCCCAGTGTTCCTTGACGATGATGTCGCCGGTGTCCGGGCCGAACCCCTCGTACCATTCGCCGCCCCAGCTGCCCTCGGCAAACAACTGATATTCGTGCGCTGCGGCCTGCGACGGCGTGAGATGCGCCCATCCCTCGAAGTCTGTGGCGTGGTGCCGGTGATGCGGCAGGATGAAGTTCGGCATGCCTGCCTTGCGCGCTGTCTCACGGATCCGGGCCAAGTTGGCATGGAGGCCAACCGATGTGGCAACCTCCGCCAGGGCCGGCCACATCTTGCCGCCCTCGGCAAGGAAGTCGTTGTAGGGGTCGATGCACAGAAGCGCAGTTGCGGCATGGGGGTATTGGGTGTCAGTCATGGGTCGTTCCTTTCGCGGGAGTTTGGGGAACCGGGCTCACCCGGTCTTTGCCGCGCCGAACAGGAACTGATGCGCAGGGGATGTCTCATGCGAAATCCACCGATTTGCTGAACGGCATCTCGCGCAGGCGCTGGCCCGTCGCGGCAAAGATGGCATCGGCAAGCGCGGGGGCGGCGGGGGCCGTTGCGGGCTCGCCAAGGCCGCGCACGCGCTCTGCCTTGCCCAGCAGTTGTGTGTGGAACAGCGGCGTCTGGTGCAGGCGCATCCCCTCGAAAGCATGGAAGTTGGTCTGCTGCACGGCGTGGTTCTCGTAGGTCAACTCGCAGTTCATCGCGTGGCCGAGACCAAAGATGGCGGCCCCGGTCAACTGCACTTCGGCATTCACCGGATCGAAGACGGTGCCGCAATCGGCGGCGATCCAGACCTCGTCGATGCGTAACCCGCCGTCGGTCATGGTCACGTCGATCACCTCCGCCACGGGCACGCCGTGGGTGTGGGCAAAGGCGATGCCGCGCCCGCGCCCTGGCCCGATGTCAGCGCCTGCCCAGTTCGACATCTCGCCCACCGCTTCGAGCACGCGGCGCGAGTCCGCGTCCGCGATCAGGCGCAAGCGTTCCTCCAGCGGGTCGGCACCGGCGGCGTGGATCAGTTCGGACAGGAAGCTCTCGTGGAAGAAGCTGTTGGAGCAGGCCCCGGGCGAGCGCCACGACCCGACCGGCACCAGCGGCGGCGCGGCATAGCCCGTCACGCGGTAATTGGGGATCGCATAGGGCTGGTCAAACGCACCCCAGACCAGCATCGTGTCCGGCCCCGGCGGCACGATGAAAATCCGCCCGAACCACGACGAGATGAGCGAGGGGCTGATACTGTCGAGATCATAGGCCAGCACCCGGCCATCCGTGACAGTGCCCCGGCCAACGGCCATGTGCAGGGGCCGAGGGTAATCATGGGTCATGTCCTCCTCCCGGCTCCAGGTGGTCTTTACGGCCGTGCCGGGCATGGTGGCGGCGATCTGGATCGCCTGCACCACGTAATCGTGGTCGAGCCTGCGGCCAAAGCTGCCCCCCGCAGACAAGGCGTGCAGAGTGACCTGCGACGGATCAACGCCGGTGATCTCGACCGCGGCATCGCGCACCACGGCGGGGATCTGCGTCGCGGTCCAGATCTGCACCCTGTCCGCCTCGACCAGCACCGTGGCGCTGAGGGGTTCGAGCGCTGCATGGGCGAGGAAGGGCGAACGGTACTCTGCCTCGATCACGGTGGTGC
>JAGXHB010000069.1 GCA_024636425.1 Roseobacter sp. | reverse complement strand
CCTTTAGCGCGGGACAAGGCCTCCACCTCGTGCACGGCCTGCGCCATGGCGGCGATGGGCGCTTGGTCCAGTCCGCGTCCCGCAGCGATCAAGAAGATCGCCTCGCTGTCGGTGGCCCCGAAGCGGTGGTCGTAGCAGGCGGAGGGGATCATCCCTTCAAGGCCCTGCCGCAGCTTGAGGTGGCCCCCGATCTGGCCGTTATGCATGAAACTCCATCGGCCAAGGCTGAACGGGTGGCAGTTGTTGCGCGACGTGGCCGTAGAGGTCGATGCACGCACATGCGCCATAAACAGGCGCGATTGCGTGTGGCGTGCTATCTGATGGAGGTTGGCGTCGGACCATGCCGGGTTCACATCCTTGTAGATGCAGGGCGTTTCGCGCAGACCGTACCACGCGAGCCCGAAACCGTCGGCGTTCAGGGGGGTCTTGCTGATCAAGGCCCCGCGGCTTTGAGCGACCAAAGAGTGATCCCCGTTCAGCACGAAGCCATCGAGATAGCGGGGTGCGCCGCACCAGGCGAGGAAACGGCACATCTCAGGCGGCCTTTGGCGTGAAGCGCGCGGTGGCTGCATCCACGGCATAGCCGGCGGTGAAGGCCTCCGGATCGTTAGCGATGCGGGCCACGGCGTCGATAATCAGATCGACCTTGGCGTCCTCCATCAGGACCGAGAACGCAAGGCGGGTCCAGCCGGGCTTGGCAACCTCGTGACCGGACAGAATTTCCGTGCGAAGGCTGGCTGATTGCGCGCGGTCGATATTCAGCAGGCGGTGTGCATAGGGACCGGCGCAGGCGCAGCCGCCACGGGCCTGAATGCCAAAGTGGTCAGACAGGATCCGGCAAACAAGCTGGGGATGCACCACCTTCCCATCCTCGTCGTGAACCATGAAGGAAAAGACCGGCAAGGCCGCGGCATCGGGGTTCCCCAAAATGGTCAGGCCGCGGCTGTTCTGCCATGCCGCAAGCGCCCTGCGCCGATGGGCACCAAGACGGGCGGCCATACGGGCGTCGCCGATCGCGTCCTTCACGATGAAACACAGCGCGGCACGGATATCGCCGATGACGTTGGGTGTGCCGGATTCCTCGCGCGCGATCACGTCCGCACAATAGTCTTGCCCCCACGGCGAAACGAAGCGCACGGTGCCGCCGCCCGGGCTGGTGGGCTGTGCCCGGCTGACCGCATCGCGGCGCAGGATCAGAACGCCGGATGCGCCTGGCCCGCCAATGAATTTGTGCGGCGACACCACCACAGCATCCATGCCCAGTCCCATGTCGATCGGAAGGTAGGGGCCGCCCCCGGCATAGTCCCAGACGCTGATCGCGCCGTTGTCCTTCAGAAGGCGGGTAAGTGCAGGGACGTCGCTGACAATGCCCGTGACATTTGACGCGGCTGAAAAGCTGCCGATAATCGGGCGACCGGTGTTGTCGGCCAGCCGGGCGGCCAGATCATCCATGTCCGGCCCACCTTGGGGCGCTTCGGCAATCTCGATGACCTCTGCCCCGGACTCGCGCCATGGCAGGATGTTGGAATGATGCTCGTAGGGGCCGATCAGCACAAGCGGGCGCTGCCCCTCGGCGAGCATCCTGTCGATCCCGAGAAGGCCGACCAGCTTTGACAGCCCCGCCGTCGCCCCGGACCCTGCAAAGATGACGGCATGATCCTCACCAGCGCCGCAAGCCTTTGCCACGACATGCCGCGCCTCGGCCCGCAAGCGGTTCATGTAGCGGCCACAGAACGACGCTTCGGTATGGGCGTTGGAGTAGTAGGGCAGCACATCTGCTGTGATCCGTGCCTCGATCTGCTGAAGTGCCCGTCCGGAGGCAACATAGTCAGCATAGATCAAGGGATTGGAGCCGCGGGGGCCCGGCACCATCATGCCTTCGCCGATCAGACCAGCCCGCAGGGCCGGAAGTGTATCGCCACCGGTCACCTCGTTGCGGAAGCGATCAAACAGGTCGGGGGTCTCGCTCATGGGTCATATCCTTCATCTTGTCTTGGGTTGGGGTGACAATGACATAGGTCCATGCGATAGATGTCATATGTTATTGCCTTTTTTGCAGGAATATTCGATCAAATGACCCAAAATTTGCCAGATACCATCGACCGGATTGATGCCGCCATATTGCGCGTGCTGCAGAAGGATGCATCGCTCTCCCAACGCGATGTGGCCGAGAGGGTCGGCCTTTCCCAGAATGCTTGCTGGCGCCGGATCGTGCGTTTGAAGGAAAGCGGGATCATCACCGGACAGACACTGCGGCTCGATCACGACAAGATTGGGCTGGGTCTGACGGTCTTTGTCATGCTGCGCACACGGGATCATTCACCTGAATGGCTCAAGACGTTTCGCAAGACGGTTCTGGGCATCGAGAATATCATCGACGTGTTCCGCATCGCCGGTGATTATGACTATATGCTGAAGATTGTCGCGCAGAACATGAACGACTTTGACCGCATTTATCAGCGTCTGATCGCGGGCGCGGCGCTGGAAACGGTCACGTCCTGCATCGCGATGGAGGCGATCGCAGACCGGCGCGATTTGCCTGTCTGAGTTCGGTCAGCCGGGCAGTGCAGGACATGGACCGTGAAGGTAGCAGAACGTGCGTCTTGCGAGTGAGCGCTCTGCTCCAGTGCTTCGGCGGGTGATGCTTGGCTGGCAGGTCTTGGTGAGGTTGCTTGGCTGTGGCGCGTGGGGGCGGTCGATCCGGGTTTCAGGCCCGAAACCACGCGAACGTTGTGAAGGTTTTCTGCGGTCAGAAAAAGATATCCTCCAGATCCTCAGTCTCAATCGCGTGGGGGGGCTGCTCTTGCGCGGTGGCAGAAGGGAACGCGATTGGCGCATCAGTGCCTTTGTCGAGCGATGCGATCAGCTGGTCGTGCAGAGAACGTTCCGATGCCATTGTGTACTTGCGACGAATGGTGGTCAGGTAAGAAATCGCATCTTCTGTCGATATGTCAGGCTCGGGATGGATGGATGCAAAAAACCGGAGCATGCCACTCGCGGAAGGAATGTCGGTCAGTCTGGACCTGACAGCCGAAAGCGCCGAAGTTGACGTCTGTATCCGGCCCGCAAGAGCCTGGGCCACAGTATCAAAGCGGACCGAAACAGCAGCAAGCGTGCGGTTGGCCTTGGCAATCATTGAGCCAAGATCCGATGCTTCCAGCAGAAAAGCTGAAAGGTCGGTCTCAAGATGAGCAATCATGTCGTCGCCGATGCCTTCCAGCGACGTGCGCGATGCTCCGAGGGCGACCTGCAAGCGTTGCATCGTGTCGCTGTACTCATCCGTAACCACGCGCAACCACTGCGCAAGCTCGCGCAGCGCGCGTCCGTCTTCCCCGACTTTGGCGCAGGCGATGACAGCATTGATCCCTGCCATGCGAACCTGCTGGGCGATGCCCTGCAATGTGGCGTCGTGACCAAGGATGATCTCGATCTGTGTCTGTACCCTGTCGGCGGCTGTTTGTATCGTTGCAAAATGCGCGCGGCAGGCCGCAAGGCTGCTGCGAAAGCTTGTCAGGGATCGCTCTCCGGCGTCGGCCCTTCGCGCGGCATCTGTCGCAAAGGCCGATGCTGTGGCTGCCCCCGCAATATCCCGCCCGCGCCTTGCAACCGCGTCAAGCGACATCAAGGCTTCGTCGATATGGGGTAGGGAGTCGTGTAATGTCCCTTCGGCCTGCGCCGCGGCAATCCTGTAGGAAAGTGCCACTTCGTTCGGGTTCTGTCCTGCAAGGGCCAATGCGGCGTGGATCTGTTCCAGACGCTGGCGCAGCGTGTCACCGATCTGCAACGAGGTCACAATACGCGCCACATCCGTGGACACGAGCTGCATCTGGTTGGCGATGACGGTCGAGGAGTCCCGAAGGGCTGGTTGTTCGGCGCTGATGGCGCGTGCGACGGCAGTGAAATCCTCAATTGCGGGAAATGTTCTCTGGCGCAGCTCGTCGGACATGGCGATCTGTGCCAGTTCAATATCTTTCACAGCATCACCGGCCGCTGCCATTGCGCCATTTACGTCGGAAAGGATGGTCTCCGCTTCTGTGGACAAATGGCCGAGCCTGTCCACGAAAGAGCGTATCTGCGGCTTTGGCTGCGACAGGCTGTTGCCTTGGATGCGCGCGTTGATCGAGATATTCGCGATCATTCTGACAGTCGTGCCGAGACTACGTACTTCTTTACGCACGCCCGTCATTGCACCGCGCAGGCCGGTCGTTGCGGTTGCTATCTGGTCGAAGCCAGTCTGCATGGCATGACCCTGATCCGCAATTTCCGAGATTTTGCAGTTTAACGCGGAGTCGGCTTCGGGGCCGATGGACGTTTCGAGTTCTGCAAAAACCGTCTGCAAAGCGCGGATCTCCGTCACGCTGTCCTCAAGGCAGTTTCCGGCCACTACGAACGCATCCTCGGTTATGCCGAGCAGGTCGTCGAACGGGCGAAAATCGGTTGGGGGGTACAGGCCGGTCCGGGTTCGAGCGTGTTTCATGTAGCACTCCCTTCAGGCAAGGTTTTTCGGGCAAACGCCATGATGGCCGCCGTGATTTTTGTCAGCGGCAGTACTTGCTGGGCATGGCCTTTGCGGACAGCCTCGCCGGGCATTCCGAAGACGACCGATGTTGCTTCGTCCTGCGCGATGGTTGCTCCGCCTGCCTTGCGGATTTCCCCCATGCAGGTTGCACCGTCGTCTCCCATGCCGGTCAGCAAGATACCCAAACCGTTGCGGCCCGCAGTTGTTGCTGCCGACCGGAACAGAACATCCACAGAAGGCCTGTGGCGCGAGACATTGGGACCACCTGCAATACGCACATAGTACCCTGACACCCGGTGGCGCAGGATCATATGGCTGTCGCCGGGGGCGATGACGACTTCCCCGGTCGAGACGGTCATGCCATCCTCGCCCTCGCGGATGCGGACAGCCGCAAGGCTGTCCAGACGCCGTGCGAAAGCTCCTGTAAAACCCTTGGGCATGTGCTGCACGACGAGGACAGGGGGGCAGTCTACCGGCAGCGCGCACAGGACTTCGCGCAGCGCCTCCGTACCGCCGGTCGAGGCACCGATGCAGACGACGAGCGGTCCGGGTGCCACAGGACGGGCAAAATTTGGCGGCGGCAGGATTTCATCGGCGGTCAGCTTTTGTGTTGGCAGCAAGGGCAGCGGCTGATGACGCGGTCCAGCACGCTGTCGCGAGCGGGACATCGCGGCCGCTTGCAAGGCATCGCAAATCCGCACCGTTGCTTCCAGCTTTGCACTGGCATCGTGCAGGGTAGGCTTGCGGATGACATCAACGGCACCGGCCTCCATCGCTTCCACGCTCCGGACGGAGCCTTCGTCGGTGAGTGTCGAGCAGATAACGACCGGCAGCGGATGCTGCTGCATGATCCGCCGCAGAAACGTCATACCGTCCATGCCAGGCATTTCGAGGTCGAGCAGGATAACATCCGGCAGTTCGGTTTTCATGATCCGGGCTGCCGCATAGGCATCCTGCGCCATGCCCGACACCTGGAGGGACGGATCGGTTTCGATAATGCGGCGCAGCATCATGCGGGCGGATGCGGAATCGTCCACGATCAGCACTTTGACCGGCTGTTGTCTGGATGCAATCGTCATCAGATTTTCCTGAAAATTGTCGGGCGAACGCGTTCCAGCCCTTCAGATTTGACCGACATGCCTTCTGAATGCCCCACGACCAGATAGCCGCCAGGCCGCAGATGGCTTTGCAAGCGCCGGACCACCTGCGCACGGTCTTCGGCGTTGAAATAGATCAGCACATTTCGGATGAAGATCACGTCGATATCATGATCGACGGGATAGGTCGGGTCGATCAGGTTCATTTGCAAGAACCGCACTTTGTGCCGCAGTTCTGGAACAATCCGAACCTGCCCCCCGTCCTCGTTGTTGATCGGCACCATGATATAGCGATCGTGGAGACCGGGATTGATGGTGGATACCTGATCCGCAGCATAGATGCCGGCCTGTGCCTTCTCTACCATGCTGCGTGAAATATCGGTGCCAAGAACGGCCCAGTCAAAAGACAGCCCGCCGCGCTGCGCCTCTGCCAGCACCATCGCAAGGGTGAACGCCTCAGCACCTTCGGAACAGGCAGCACTCCAAAGTTTCAGACGGGGGGTCGCAAGATCGCTGTCGGCCAGCAACCGTGGCAAGAGCACTTCGGAAAGATACTCGAAATGGGCGTTTTCGCGGAAGAAACTGGTCGTGTTGGTTGTTATCAGATCGATCGCCTTGTCCATTTCAGCAGCGCCCAGTCGACCCGCCATCAGCGCCTGCAGATATTCATCTGTGCCTTTCTGGCCAGTCTCCAGCACCCTGCGGCGCAAGCGCTGTTCTACCATCGAGACTTTGCCGTCCGGCAAGATTATCCCGCTCATCCTGTGCACGACGGAACGAAACCTCGCGTTTGTATCCGAGGAAGGGGCAGCCTGCTGAAGGGTCATGTCAGGCGGCCTCGTGGGACGCTGCGGGCCTCTCTGTCAGGATCGTTGATCGGGGCAGACCGTGAAACAGCCCGTCCAGATCAATGACGCTGATCACGGCACCGTTGCGACGCCCGATCCCGAGGATGGACATCCCGTCCCATGCAAGTTTCTGCCCCTCGGACAGAGGGCTGGGATCTCCATCATCCAGCCGTGCCACGTCGATCACCTGATCTGTGCGCAGACCGATCACGGCCTCGGTTTCGTCACGCCGCAGCAGAACCACAAGGATCCGGGTCTGCGGCGTGTCGGCTTTCGGCTCCATGCCAAGAAGGATACGCATGTCGACCACCGGCACATTTTCACCCCGCAGGTCGATCACGCCCAACAGATGGGATGGCGCATTGGGCATCGGTGATACCGGACGCAGGTCGAGAATTTCCCGAACCCGGTCCACCGGAATGCCGTAGAGGGTTTCATCAAGCGACAAAGTCACAAAGTCGGTGCAGGTGGTCATCGGTTGTCCTTTGGATCAAGCGGTTGCGCGGCGTTTGAACTGGGCATCCAGTTCGTCTGCGCCATCACCAAGCTCAAAATCGAAGCCGCCTTCAGACTTTTTGCTCTGCTGGTTTGCCGGTTTGCCCGGCACCGCGCCGGAAGTGAGCGAAATCACAGGTGCTGTGCGCTTCGGCTGGGCCTCGCGTCCGGTTTTCCCGGAGCCCGCGCCATCGGTGACCTTGAAGAAGCCAACGGTCTGGGCCAACTCGCCGGCCAGACCCGCGAGTTGTGTGGCACTTGCCGACAGCTCTTCCGAGGCGGAAGTATTCGACTGGGTCACCCGGTCAAGCTGCTGGATGGACAGGGTGATCTGCGACGACCCGGT
>JAGXHB010000068.1 GCA_024636425.1 Roseobacter sp. | reverse complement strand
TTGCTGCAGGCGGGTGTCCGACCAGTCCGCGAGGTTGCCGGTGAGGTCCATGCTGGTTGCGAGGTGATCGACAAGGCGTCCGGGCAGGTGCTGCGCCAGTTCCGTGGTGAGATTGCGGCGTCCCGATGTTTGGCGCTGTGCACGCAGGCTTCCGAAAAGATCGGTCTGGGGCAGAAGGTTGACCGCGATCGGCGTGCCGTCTTCCCAATAGCTCGACGCCTGAAGCACGGCGGGCCCTGAGAGGCCGCGATGCGTGAAAAGCAGCGCTTCGTCAAAGCTGGTGCTGCCAGCGGTGACCCGCGCCGGTGTCGCGGTGCCGGATATGGCGGCAAAGCAGGCATCGGTGAAGGTGAAAGGCACGAGGCCCGCGCGGGTCGGCGTGACGGGAATGCCGAACCCGGCCGCAATGTCATAGGCACGGCCCGTCGCCCCCATCTTGGGGATGGACTTGCCGCCTGACGCGATCACCAGGTTTTTGGCTGTGATCTGATGCGTCGCTTCCGGCGTGACGAGGCTCATGCGAAAGCCGTCGGCGGTTCTGGTGATGTCTTGCAACGTGCTTTGCAGCCGCAGATCGACGCCCGCCTTCTGCATCAGCCCGCGCAGCATGGCCACGATGTCCTTGGCGGAGGTATCGCAGAAAAGCTGGCCCAGCGTCTTTTCGTGCCAGGGGATGCCATGAGCCTCGACCAGTTTGATGAAATCCCACTGCGTATAGCGGGCAAGCGCGGATTTCGGGAAATGCGGGTTGGCGCAGATGAAGGCGTCGGGGGTGCAGTGCATGTTGGTGAAATTGCACCGTCCGCCGCCCGAGATGCGGATTTTCTCTCCCGGTGCCTTGGCGTGATCGACGATCAGCACGGACGCCCCCGCATGGGCGGCACACATCATGCCGGCGGCCCCGGCACCAAGGATTACGGTGGTGTATTGCATGACCTGCGCTTTGCCCGACAAGGGCAGAGCGGTCAAGGGGCGTGCCGGTTGTAAAGCCGAACCGGCGCTTTTCGTGATCAACGAAGCGGGGGTGATCCAGATCATCGACCTGTCGAACGCGCCTTTTGCGCGGCCAATTTTGAAGTCCTTGCTGGAGCGGCTGACGTTCGTGCGTGACAGGGGCTATCCGATGGCTATCCGATCCGCGGCCCATATCAGGCGGTATGAGCGGTTTCACGCGGGGCGGGTGCTGAAAACAGACTAGCCCCGCGTGCAATTTCGCGTTACACTCGAAGTCAGACCCCGAAAAGGGGCGGATCGAGGCAGTGTAAGGCAGTATACCCATGACAGAAATGGTCTATGGCGCGGTTCCCGTTCGGGATGGCGAACCGATCCTTCCCAAGTGGTGGCGCACCATCGACAAGTGGTCGATGTCCTGCATCCTGATGCTTTTTGCCGTTGGCATGTTGTTGGGGCTGGCCGCTTCGCCGCCGCTTGCTGCAAAAAACGGGTTCGATTCCTTTCACTATGTGCAGCGTCAGGCGATCTTCGGCTTTCTGGCCGTTGCGGCGATGCTGTTGACCTCTATGATGACGCCGACGGTTGTACGCCGTCTGGCGGTTCTGGGGTTTGTGGCCTCCTTTGTGGCGCTGGCCCTGCTGCCGTTTTTCGGAACGGATTTCGGCAAAGGTGCGATGCGCTGGTACTCCATGGGGTTTGCGTCGTTCCAGCCTTCGGAATTCCTCAAGCCCGGATTTGTGGTCGTAACGGCGTGGATGATGGCCGCAGCGCTTGAGATTAACGGCCCTCCCGGCAAGACGTGGTCGTTTGCGCTGTGTATCTCCATCGTGCTGATGCTGGCGTTGCAGCCGGACTTCGGGCAGGCCTGTCTGGTGCTTTTCGGCTGGGGTGTGATGTATTTCGTGGCTGGCGCGCCGCTGGTCTTGTTGGTGGGCATGGCTGGGCTGGTTGTGATGGCGGGTACCTTCGCCTACTCCAGTTCGGAGCATTTCGCGCGCCGTATCGACGGCTTCCTGTCGCCCGATGTCGACCCGCGCACCCAACTTGGCTATGCCACCGATGCCATCCGCGAGGGCGGGCTCTTTGGGGTCGGCGTTGGCGAGGGGCAGGTGAAATGGTCGCTGCCGGATGCGCACACCGACTTTATCATCGCCGTGGCGGCGGAAGAATACGGCCTGATCCTCGTTTTGGTGGTGATTGCGCTTTATGGTGTGGTTGTCGTGCGGTCGCTGTTGCGGCTGGTCCGTGAACGCGACCCGTTCATCCGGCTTGCGGGAACCGGGCTTGCCTGCACTTTTGGTGTTCAGGCGATGATCAACATGGGTGTCGCGGTCCGTCTGCTGCCGGCCAAGGGCATGACGCTGCCCTTCGTCAGTTATGGCGGTTCATCGGTGATCGCGTCCGGCATAGCCGTGGGCATGTTGCTTGCGTTCACGCGAACGCGGCCACAAGGCCAGATTTCCGATCTGCTGGGTCGGGGGCGGTCCAGATGACCCGTCCGCTGCTGATCATCGCAGCCGGTGGCACGGGGGGGCACATGTTTCCCGCCCAAGCGCTGGCCGAGGTCATGTTGGCACGGGGCTGGCGCGTCAAGCTGAGCACGGATGCGCGCGGCGCACGCTACACAGGCGGGTTTTCTCACTCGGTCGAGATCCAGCAGATCAGCAGCGCAACCTTTGCGCGTGGCGGCATCGTGGCCAAGGCGCTGGTGCCGTTCCGGATACTGGGCGGCGTGCTGGGGGCCGCGATTGGCATGCTGCGCGACAAGCCCGACGCGGTTGTGGGTTTCGGCGGCTATCCGTCAATCCCTGCGCTGTCCGCGGCGTGGCTGCTGCGCAAGCCGCGGATGATCCACGAACAAAACGGCGTCTTGGGCCGTGTGAACGAAATCTTTGCCAAGCGCGTCGATGCCGTCGCTTGTGGCACCTGGCCCACCACGTTGCCGGAGGGGATCGCGGCGCATCACACCGGAAATCCCGTGCGCCGCGCGGTTCTGGAGCGCGCGGGTGCAGGGTATATTGCGCCCGGCGACTATCCCATGGAGCTGTTGGTCATGGGCGGCAGCCAGGGCGCGCGCATCCTGAGCGAGGTGGTCCCGCCCGCGATTGCCGATTTGCCGATGGAGATGCTGCGCAACATCCGGGTCAGCCATCAGGCGCGTGACGAAGACAGCGAGCGCGTCGCCACATTCTATGCCGAGAACGGCATCAACGCCGATGTGCAACCGTTTTTTCACGACGTACCGCGCCGTATGTCCGAAGCGCAGCTGGTCATCAGCCGTGCAGGTGCCTCCAGCGTGGCGGATCTTTCTGTCATCGGACGGCCCTCGATCCTCATCCCCTTTGCTGCGGCGACGGGGGATCATCAAGCTGCCAATGCCCGTGGGTTGGTCGCGGCCGGTGCTGCGATCATGGTGCCCGAGCATATGGCGAACCCCGCCAGCCTGACCGAGCAGATCGAGATGGTGCTGTCAAATCCTGAGGGCGCGCAGCAGATGGCGCGGGCGGCCCTGTCGGTCGCCAAGCCGGACGCGGCAGAAGAATTGGCCCTGATGGTAGAGACGCTGGCAAGCAAAGGAACAAGATCATGAACGCAGCCACCAAGCTTCCCACCGATGTGGGCCCGATCCATTTTGTGGGCATTGGTGGCATCGGCATGTCCGGCATTGCCGAAGTGCTGCTGAACCACGGCTACCGCGTACAGGGGTCGGACCTGAAATCGACCAAGATCACGGACCGGCTCGTTGAACTTGGGGCCAAGGTCTTTGAAGGGCAGAAGGCCGGAAACATCGAAGGGGCCGAAGTCATCGTGATTTCCTCGGCGATCAAGCCGGGCAATCCCGAACTTGACGCCGCCCGCATGGCAGGCTTGCCGATTGTGCGCCGCGCTGAAATGCTGGCCGAACTGATGCGTCTGAAATCGAACATTGCCGTGGCCGGCACCCATGGCAAGACGACGACGACCACGCTGGTGGCGGAATTGCTGGTGGCGGGGGGCATTGATCCTACGGTCGTCAACGGCGGGATCATTCATGCGTACGGGTCGAACGCGCGGATGGGGCAGGGCGAATGGATGGTGGTCGAAGCCGACGAGAGCGATGGTACCTTCAACCGGCTGCCAGCGACGATCGCGATCGTGACCAACATTGATCCCGAACATATGGAACATTGGGGCGATTTCGATACGCTGCGGCAGGGCTTTCTGGATTTCACGTCGAATATTCCGTTTTACGGGCTGGCCGTGTGCTGCACCGATCACCCCGAAGTGCAAGCACTCGTGGGCAAGATCACCGACCGGCGCGTGCTGACCTATGGCTTCAACGCGCAAGCGGATGTGCGTGCCGTGAACCTGCACTACAAGGCGGGAATTGCGCATTTCGACATCAAGCTTCAATCCGAGGATGTGACGATTGATGGCTGCACCCTGCCGATGCCGGGGGATCACAACGTATCAAACGCGCTGGCCGCCGTGACCGTTGCGCGGCATCTGGGCATGAAAGTCGACGAGATCCGCGCCGCACTTGCCGGGTTCGGCGGCGTCAACAGGCGCTTTACGCGCGTAGGCGAAATCGACGGCGTGACGATCATTGACGACTACGGCCACCACCCGGTCGAGATTACCGCTGTCCTCAAGGCCGCGCGTCAGGCCACCGAAGGCCGGGTGATCGCCGTGCACCAGCCGCACCGCTATTCACGGCTCAGCCACCATTTTGAGGAATTCTGCGCCTGCTTCAACGATGCGGACGTGGTCGGCATCGCCGACGTCTATGCCGCTGGCGAAGATCCCATCCCCGGAGCCAGCCGCGATGATCTGGTCGCGGGTTTGATCCGCCATGGCCACCGTCATGCCCGTGCCGTCCAAAGCGAGACGGATCTTGCGCGCCTTGTGCGCGAACAGGCGGGGCCCGGCGATATGGTTGTCTGCCTTGGCGCGGGGACAATCAGCACATGGGCCAACGCCTTGCCCGATGCGCTGGCGGCGCTGAAAAAGGAACCTGTCTGAATGGGGCCACTCATGCGCAGAAGGAAGGTGGCATGACGCTGTTGTGGCTCTGTGTGCTTTGGGTCTTTCTGTCAGCCACTGTCGCGACCTTGCCCCTGCGTCTGCAATATATTCCTGGCGCGATCCTGTTTTGCGCCGCACCTGTGCTGATCATCGTGATCGGCTTTTCGGTCGGGTGGCTTTTCGCCCTGCCTGCGCTTGCTGCCTTTGTGTCCATGTACCGCACCCCCCTGCGCTTTTTGCTGGCCAGGCTGCGCGGTCAAAAATCCGAGGTGCCAAGATGAGCCTTTCTCTGATCCTTGCCTGCTTCTGGGCTGTGGTCGCCAATATTCTGGCGATGACCCCCAGTTCCGACAATCACTGGCGCAACGCTTACGCCTTGATCGCGGTCGGAATCCCCATCATCGGCTATGTCACGGCCCAGCATGGTCCTTGGGCCGGGCTGATCGTGATGGCGGCGGGCTGTTCGGTGCTGCGTTGGCCGCTGATCTATCTGATGCGCTGGCTGCGGCAGAACACCTATCGCGGTCCCGCTGAATGACACCGACGCTGTTTGTACTGGTGGCTGTGCTTGCGCTCTGGATGGCGGCGGCAGGCTGGTGCGGGTATCACAAACGGTTTGCCGGATTTGTGCTCGTTCTGTTGGCCGGTCTCGCGCTGAATGCCGCCTGGATGATCTGGGGGTTGGGGGCGAAACCGTTCGAAATGCCTGTCATTTATGCCCAGATCGCCGCATCGGGCTATGCGCTGTGCGCTTTCATGACGGGGTGGCTGGTGGGACGTCTGGTGCGGCAGCTGCGCGATACCCGCATTGACAAGGATGCCGATGTTTGACGGCACCACAAAACGGCGATAGGCGCTGGTTATGACAGAAATCTCCTTGCCCGACATGCGGGGCAAACTGACGCCTCAACGCCCTCTGAACGATCTGACATGGCTGCGGGTCGGAGGGGCAGCAGATTACCTGTACCAGCCCGCCGACGCGGATGATCTGGCGGGGTTCTTGCGTGCGTTGCCGGCTGAACGCAGCGTTTTTCCCATGGGCGTCGGATCGAACCTGATCGTGCGCGACGGCGGGTTGCGCGCGGTTGTCATCCGGCTGGGGCGCGGCTTCAACGGGATCGAGATCAAGGGCGACCTTGTCACCGCAGGTGCCGCAGCCCTTGACGCGCATGTTGCGCGCAAGGCGGCCGATGCCGGTCTGGACCTTACGTTTCTGCGCACGATACCGGGCAGCATCGGCGGGGCGGTGCGTATGAACGCGGGCTGCTATGGCAGCTACACGGCTGATCACTTCGTCTCGGCGCAGGCGATCACCCGCGACGGCACGCAGATCACGCTCACGGGCGATGACCTGCGGTTTGCCTACCGTCAGACGGAACTCGACGACGGGTGCATCATCATCTCGGCCACCTTCGCGCCTCCGAAGGGCGACCCCGAAACCTTGCACACGCGCATGCAGGACCAGTTGAAAAAGCGCGATGAAACCCAACCCACGAAGGACCGCAGCGCGGGGTCGACCTTTCGCAACCCGGCGGGATTTTCCAGCACAGGGCAGGCGGATGACGTCCATGACCTCAAGGCGTGGAAGGTGATCGACGAGGCCGGATTGCGCGGTGCGACCCGCGGCGGCGCGCAGATGAGCCCCAAGCATCCCAACTTCCTGATAAACACCGGCGACGCGACTGCAGCGGATCTTGAAGGATTGGGCGAAGAAGTGCGAAAAAAGGTTTACGATTCAACCGGTATCACGTTAGAGTGGGAAATTATGCGGATCGGCGAATTATAATCGCGCGGCCGCTCAGGCACCGGACCGCATCGCGGACACCAGAAGAATAATAAGGGTCGGAAAAGACCCGGTAAAAAAGGCACATTGAGTGGGATTGTCGAGCAGGACACCCCCGAAAGTGGCGGTATTGTTGGGCGGACCATCCTCTGAAAGGGACGTGTCGCTGTCCACAGGGCGTGCATGCGCCGCGGCTTTGCGGGAGAAAAACTTTACGGTTGTCGAGGTCGATGCAGGCCCCGATCTGGTTGCCGACTTGCGCGCTGCCGGGCCCGATGTTGTGCTGAACTGCCTGCATGGCCGCTGGGGCGAAGACGGTTGCGTTCAGGGCGTTCTTGAATGGCTGCGCATCCCTTATAGCCACTCCGGCGTCCTGGCTTCGGCCCTCGCGATGGACAAGCAGCGCAGCAAGGAAGTGTTTCGCGCTGTCGGGTTGCCTGTGGTCGACAGCGTCATCTGCGCCAAGGTCGATGTGATGGCCGGGCATGTGATCGCACCCCCCTACGTGGTCAAACCCAACAACGAAGGATCGTCTGTCGGCGTCTATCTGGTGGGGGCCGAGAACAACGGCCCGCCGCAGTTGGACGACGCGATGCCCGACACCGTGATGGTGGAAGCCTTTGCGCCCGGGCGCGAGCTGACCACGACGGTGATGGGCGACCGTGCCTTGACCGTGACCGACATCCTCACCACCGGATGGTATGACTACGACGCGAAATACAAGGTTGGCGGATCGACCCATGTGGTGCCCGCAGATATTCCGACCCCTATTTTCGACCTGTGCATGGACTATGCCCTGCGCGCCCACAAAGCACTTGGATGCCGGGGCGTCAGCCGCACCGATTTTCGCTGGGACGAAAGCCGGGGGGCTGACGGGTTGATCCTGCTTGAAACAAATACGCAGCCCGGCATGACGCCGACATCGCTGTCACCCGAACAGGCGCAGACCGTTGGCATACCGTTTGCGGATCTTTGTGCCTGGATGGTGGAGGATGCCTCGTGCAATCGCTGATCAACCGCGTCAAACCGGCCAAGACCGTCAGGGCCGATCCCGCGCCGTCCCGCTGGGCATGGCGGATGCAGCGCCTGATGCTCACACCGGCATTCCGTTTCGGTTTGCGTGTCGGTGCCCCTTTCACACTGGCGATGCTGGCGGGTACGATCTATCTGGCGGATGACGGACGGCGGGGCCAGATCGTCGATCTTTACACAAGCACCCGCGCCAGCATCGAGCAGCGCCCCGAATTCATGGTCAAGCTGATGGCGATCGACGGTGTTGAAGGCGCGCTGGCCAGTCAGGTGCGCGCCGCCCTGCCGATCGAATTTCCCGTAAGCTCGTTCGATCTGGACCTGCCCGTGATGCGCGAGACGCTGATGGGGTTGCCGGGTGTCAGACAGGCCAGCCTGCGGGTCAAACCCGGCGGGTTGTTGCAGATCGACGTGCAGCCGCGCGTGCCGGTCGCCGTCTGGCGCACCGAAGACGGGCTGACGCTGGTCGACAGCAACGGCAGCGCCATCGGTGCTCTGGCCAGCCGCGCCGAACGCGCCGACTTGCCGCTTATTCTGGGTGAGGGGGCGCAGGCCCGCGTCGCAGAGGCGCTGGAGCTTACCCGCACCGCAGCGCCTTTGGGTGATCGTTTGCGCGGGCTGGTCCGCATGGGAGAGCGCCGTTGGGATCTGGTGCTGGACCGCGATCAGCGCATCCTGCTGCCCGAAACCAACGCCGTGCAGGCGCTTGAGCGGGTCATCGCCCTCGAAGGGGCGGAAGAGGTTTTGACCCGTGATGTCGCACGGGTCGATATGCGGTTGGCGCAAAGACCAACCGTTAAGATGAACGAACAAGCCACCAAGGAATGGTGGCGTATCAAGCAGATTTCGGGGCAATAAAAATGATGGATCTATACGACAGCCAGCGGTCGATGCGGCACATGCGCAAGCTTGCGATGCAGCGGGGTGTGGTGGCGATCCTTGACGTAGGCACCTCCAAGATTGCCTGCCTGGTGCTGCGTTTTGACGGGTCTGGCCGGATGTCGGAAGAGGGCGAGATCGGATCGCTGGCCGGCCAGTCGGGGTTTCGCGTAATTGGGGCCGCGACAACGCGGTCACGCGGTGTCCGCTTTGGCGAAATCTGCGCGATGCAGGAAACCGAACGCGCGGTGCGCACCGCGCTGCAGGCTGCACAAAAGATGGCGAATATCCGCGTTGACCACGTCATTGCCTGTTTCTCAGGGGCTGAGCCGCGCAGCTATGGACTGGACGCGCAGCTTGACCTTGACGGTCAGGTCGTGACCGAACAGGACGTCGCACAGGTGCTGGCGCGCTGCGATGTGCCGGAATATGGCGACGACCGCGAAGTGCTGCACGCGCAGCCCGTGAACTTTGCGCTGGATCACCGCTCGGGCCTGTCGGACCCGAGGGGCCAGTTGGGCAACACGCTGTCGGTCGATATGCACATGCTGACGGTCGATGCCGCCGCCGTGCAACATCTGGCCCATTGCATCAAACGCTGTGATCTTGAACTCGCCGGTATTGCGTCTTCGTCCTACGTGTCGGGGATTTCGTCGCTGGTGGAGGACGAGCAGGAGCTTGGCGCGGCCTGTATTGATCTGGGCGGCGGGTCCACATCGGTGTCGATTTTCATCCGCAAGCACATGATCTTTGCCGACAGCGTGCGCATGGGCGGCGATCACATCACGTCGGATATTTCGATGGGGTTGCAGGTGCCCACGGCGAATGCCGAACGGATCAAGACGTTCTATGGCGGGGTGCACGCCACGGGCATGGACGACCGCGAGATGATCGACATCGGCGGCGATACCGGCGATTACGAACATGACCGCCGCACTGTCAGCCGCGCAGAACTGATCGGGATCATGCGGCCCCGCGTCGAAGAGATCCTTGAGGAAGTGCGCGCGCGCCTTGATGCGGCGGGTTTTGACCACCTTCCCAGCCAGCAGATCGTCCTGACGGGCGGCGGCAGCCAGATCCCCGGCCTCGACGGGCTGGCCAGCAAGATCCTGGGCCAGCAGGTCCGTTTGGGGCGTCCGTTGCGCGTTCACGGGCTGCCGCAGGCGGCGACCGGGCCCGGCTTTGCCTCTGCCGTGGGGCTTGCCCTTTTCGCGGCCCATCCGCAGGACGAATGGTGGGATTTCGACATTCCGGCGGACCGCTATCCGGCACGCTCGCTCAAGCGCGCTGTCAAGTGGTTCAGAGACAACTGGTAACCCCTAAATACGGTGCCGCTGCCGAAATGGGGTGAAACTCGGCAAAAAAACGCCCATATCATGTGGTAAAACTGTGTTTTTTAGGTGACGCAAGGGGCAATTCCCTTTAGGATAAAGAAGAATTCAAGAGAAAATGCTCCGTAAGCGAGCAAACAATACAGGCGGACGGCTCATGACACTTAATCTTTCGATGCCAGGACAAGGCGACCTGAAACCACGGATCACCGTTTTCGGTGTCGGTGGCGCGGGTGGGAATGCCGTGAACAACATGATCGAGAAAAACCTCGATGGTGTTGATTTTGTGGTTGCGAATACCGACGCGCAAGCGCTGCAGCAAGCCAAGGCGGAACACCGCGTACAGCTTGGCATCAAGGTTACTGAAGGTCTGGGTGCGGGGGCGCGTGCCTCGGTCGGGGCTGCCGCTGCCGAAGAAAGCATCGAACAGATCGTCGACCACCTGGCCGGCGCTCACATGTGTTTTATCACTGCCGGTATGGGCGGGGGCACCGGGACGGGTGCCGCGCCGATCATCGCGCAGGCAGCGCGTGAGCTGGGTGTTCTGACAGTTGGCGTCGTGACCAAGCCCTTCCAATTTGAAGGTGCCAAGCGGATGCGTCAGGCCGATGAAGGCATTGAAGCCCTGCAAAAAGTTGTCGACACGCTGATCATCATTCCCAACCAGAACCTGTTCCGTCTGGCGAATGAAAAGACCACCTTCACCGAAGCGTTCAGCATGGCGGATGATGTTCTGTACCAGGGTGTCAAAGGCGTGACCGATCTGATGGTTCGCCCCGGCCTGATCAACCTCGACTTTGCCGATGTCCGTGCCGTGATGGACGAAATGGGCAAGGCGATGATGGGCACAGGCGAGGCTGAAGGCGAAGATCGCGCGATTCAGGCCGCCGAAAAGGCCATCGCCAACCCGCTGCTTGACGAAATCAGCCTGCGCGGTGCCAAGGGCGTTCTGATCAACATCACCGGCGGTCACGATCTGACCTTGTTCGAACTGGACGAAGCCGCGAACCGTATCCGCGAAGAAGTCGATCCGGATGCGAACATCATTGTCGGCTCCACGCTGGACACCGAACTTGGCGGCGTGATGCGCGTGAGCGTTGTTGCCACAGGTATTGATGCGGTTGACGTGAACACCGAAATGCCCGTGCCGCGCCGCTCCATGTCGCAGCCGTTGCCCGCAAGAACACAGGCAGAGCCCGCGCCGGAAGTGGAAATGCCCGCACCCGTCGCTGCACAGGCGCAATACGAAGAAGACCAGCCCCAGCTTTTTGAAACCGCGGCATCTGCCGAGGATCAGGGCTTTGGCGATGACATCTTTGCAGAAGACGAAGGAGACGCGTCCGACGACGTGCCGCCACCAGCGTATCGTCCCGAAGTGGCCTCTTTCCAGCCGCGCCGTGATGAAATGGAACATGAGCGTCCTCAGGAAGCTTTCGTTGCACCCCGTGCGCCCGCACCCGGTACGCCATCGCCAGAGGCGCTTGCCCGACTGCGCGCTGCGGCGCAAAAAGCATCGCCATCGGCACAGCAGCGTCCTCAGCCACAAGCTCAGCCCCAGCAGCGCCCCCAGCCTGCTGCCGAGCAAACTGAAAAGCGTTTCGGTATCAATTCGCTGATCAACCGGATGACCGGCCACGCCGAATCGGAAGCGCCCCAGCGTCCTGCACGTCAGCAGCCCCCGGTTCAGACCCGTGCATCTTCGGCGGCACCCCAGCCCCGCGACGCACAGGACGAAGATCAGGAACGGATCGAGATCCCGGCGTTCCTGCGCCGTCAGGCTAACTAAGACGCTCCTAGACGACCTCGTACCGAGAGAAAGGCCGCCCTTCGGGGCGGTCTTTTTCGTCATAAGGGTCGGATCGGTGCGCTGTGTTCGTGCAACAATGCGACCGGAGTTTGTCGTAAACCGTCAAAAAATCTGACCTAAATGATCACGGTTTGGCTGGGAGAGTATCGTCGGTCGGCCCGATTTACCCATTTAATTCAAAGGCATAAAGAAGAATTGGCGCGATCACGCCCGATTGTGACAGTGATGTTTCAGACCGTAGCAATGATTGAATTGAGCATCAGGAACGGGGGAGTTAGATCATTGTTCAACTTAGACAGACGATCTTTGACCATTGGGTGATAACGTGCAGACAACCATCAAGACAGCGATCAGCTTTAGCGGGATTGGCCTTCATTCGGGCCAGCCTGCAACCGTGACGATCCGTCCGGCCGGGGCCTATCATGGTATCTGGTTCTCGCGCAGCGACCTTGACGTTGGCGACCGGATGATTCCTGCCCGGTGGGATGCCGTGAACCGTTCGCCCTTGTGCACCAAGCTGGAAAACAATTCGGGGCTTTCTGTCTCGACGGTTGAACATCTGATGGCGGCACTCGCCGGTTGTGGCATTCACAATGCGCTGATCGAAATCGACGGTCCCGAAGTTCCTATTCTTGACGGATCTGCCGCCCCCTTTGTGCGCGGTATCATGCAGCGCGGCGTCCGCGCTCTTGCGGCACCCTTGCGCGTGTTCAAGATCCTCAAGACCGTGACTGTCAGCGATGGTGATGCGACTGCGACCATCGCGCCCAGCGAAACGATGAAGATCGACTTCGAGATCGACTTTGCCGATGCCGCAATCGGGCATCAGGCGAAATCGCTTGTCATGAACAACGGCTCGTTCGCGCGCGAACTGTGCGACAGCCGCACATTCTGCCGTCAGTCTGACGTGGATACCATGCAGGCGAACGGTCTTGCCTTGGGAGGCAGCGCCGGTGAAAACGCCGTTGTCTTCGACGGCGACAAGGTGCTCAGCCCCGGTGGTCTGCGCCACGTGGATGAGCCAGTGCGCCACAAGATGCTGGACGCCTTGGGTGATCTGGCACTGGCAGGCGCGCCGCTGATCGGCCACTACACGGGCGTGCGCGCGGGCCATTCGCTGACCAACACCCTGCTGCGTGCCGTTTTTGCGACCCCCGGCGCGGTTGAACTTGTGGAATGCGATTTCGAGATGGCATCGCGTCTGCCAGGCTTCGGCCTTGTCTGGGATGAGATTCCGGCGGTCGCTTGATCAAGGCGGGGTTTGCATCCGTTGCGAGGTTGTAACTCCGCGCAGGCTTGGTTAATCCTACAAACACCATGAAAGACGGGCAGGGGCTTTGATGAAAGGTCCGCGTAATGCCCGTTTTGTTGCGCAATCTATTGTGCTAGTCATGGGCAAAGGCGTATCGTAATGCGTGGCTGATGGAATGAAGCGAGGGTTTGGGGCATGACAGGTACGAAGTCGCGCAAGCGGTTGGCCGGTGCGGTGCTTTTGGTTGCAGCTGTGGCAGCTTGTGGCGGCATTCAGGATACCGGACGCCGGACGGCCAGTTTTTTCAACCCTCAGGAAATTCCGCTTGAAACCTACACCGCCGAGCAGATTTTCGAGCGGGGGGAATTTGAACTGAACCGCAAACGCCCGGCGGAAGCGGCTGAGTATTTTTCCGAGATTGAACGCCTTTACCCCTACTCTGAATGGGCCAAGCGCGCGCTGATCATGCAGGCTTTCGCCTTCCACCAAGATCAGGATTACCCCAACAGCCGTTCGGCTGCGCAGCGTTTCATCGACTTTTTCCCCGATGATGACGATGCAGCTTATGCAAGCTATCTGCTCGCCCTGAGCTATTACGACCAGATCGACGAAGTCGGTCGCGATCAGGGCCTGACATTTCAGGCGCTGCAAGCGCTGCGTGAAGTGATCGAGGTGTATCCCGACAGCGAATACGCCCGCGCCGCCGTGCTGAAATTCGACCTTGCTTTCGACCATCTGGCAAGCAAGGAAATGGAAGTCGGCCGCTATTACCTGCGCCGCGAGCATTATACCGCGTCCATCAACCGCTTCCGCGTCGTGGTCGAGGATTTCCAGACCACAACCCACACCCCCGAAGCGCTGCACCGTCTGGTCGAAGCGTATCTGTCGCTTGGTCTGACCGACGAGGCACAGACCGCGGGGGCAATCCTTGGCTATAACTACCAGTCATCGGAATGGTACGAGGCAAGTTATAAGTTGCTGACCGGACAGGGGCTCGAGATGAAATCGCTTGGCAACAACTGGTTGAGCTCGATCTACCGTCAAAGCATCAAGGGCGAGTGGCTCTGACGCCTGACCTTCGGCGCGCCCCTCACGGAATTTAACCCATGTTACGCGGCCTGGACATCTCGGATATGCTGATCATCGACCGGCTGGAGCTTGCGTTCCAGCCGGGTTTGAATGTTCTGACAGGCGAAACCGGCGCGGGTAAGTCCATCCTGCTCGACAGTCTGGGCTTTGTTCTGGGCTGGCGCGGGCGCGCTGATCTGGTCCGGCAAGGCGCCGCACAGGGCGAGGTGACGGCGTGGTTCGATCTGCCGGAGGATCATGGTGCCCACGCCGTGCTGACGGATGCGGGCTTGCCTGATGGTCCCGAACTGATCCTGCGGCGCATCAACGGATCTGACGGGCGCAAGACCGCGTGGGTCAACGACCGCCGCTGTTCGGGCGAGGTGCTGCGCGCGCTGTCGGAAACGCTGGTTGAACTCCACGGGCAGCACGATGATCGGGGTCTGCTTGATCCCAAGGGGCACCGGACAATTCTGGATGAATTCGCGGGAACAGGCACCTTGCGCGCAACAGTGCGTCAAGCCTGGACCGCGTTGGGGGCTGCCCGCAAGGCTGCGGCACGGGCAGCGCAGGACCGTGCCGCCATCGCAGCCGAAGAAGACTTCCTGCGCCACGCTGTTGCGGAGCTCGACAAGCTCTCTCCGGAGGAAGGCGAGGAAGCGACCCTGGATGCGCGCCGCCGCATGATGCAGAGCGCCGAGAAGATCCGTACCGACGTGGTCACGGCCTACGAGATGCTGGGACAGGGCGGGGCAGAGACGGCGATGGGCGACGCCCTGCGCTGGCTTGACGGGGTCGCAGACAAGGCTGACGGCGCGCTGGAGGGGCCGATGGCCGCACTTGGCCGCGCGATGGTCGAACTGGACGAAGCGATGGAGGGGATCGTTGCGGCGATCGACACGATGTCGTTCAACCCGCACGAGCTGGAAGAGACCGAAGAGCGCCTGTTCGCCATCCGTGCATTGGCGCGCAAGCATGATGTGATGGCGGACGAACTGGCGGGTTTTGCAGACACATTGCGCAACAAGCTGAACGCACTGGATGCGGGCGAAGCAGCGCAGGCCGGGCTCGAGAAAGCTGTCCGCGAGGGCCAAGCGGCTTATGACGCCGCAGCGGCAGCGCTGACGGCGGCGCGCAGCAAGGCAGCAGGCAAGCTCGACAAGGCGGTCGCGGCAGAACTGGCCCCGCTCAAGATGGAGCGTGCGGTCTTTCAGACGCAGATCGCACCCGAGACGGCAGGGCCCGAAGGGGTCGATGCGGTGTCTTTCACCGTTGCCACGAACCCCGGTGCCCCCGCAGGGCCGTTGGGCAAGATCGCATCAGGCGGCGAACTGAGCCGCTTTCTGTTGGCGCTCAAGGTGTGTCTGGCCAAGGGACAGACGGGTCTGACCATGATCTTCGACGAGATTGACCGTGGGGTAGGTGGTGCGACGGCGGACGCCGTGGGGCGCAGGCTTGCCGCCTTGGCAGAGGGCGGGCAAGTGCTGGTCGTGACCCACTCCCCGCAGGTTGCAGCCCTCGGGGCGCATCACTGGCGCGTCGCCAAATCCGTCTCCAAGGGGATGACCCTTTCCACGGTCACCCCGCTGTCGCCCGATGACCGTATAGACGAGGTTGCCCGGATGCTGGCCGGTGACACGATCACCGATGCCGCCCGCGCCGCGGCCCGCGAACTTCTGGGCGTCCGGTTTGCCGTTTGAAAAGGCGGGGCTTTTCCTGACACGTCGACTGCCCTAGACAGGTGGAAACCCCTGACCGAAAGCAGCCATGCCCCTGAACCCCCGTCCTTATCTGACCGAGCAATATGCCGCTGCACGTGGTACGGCGCTTTTGGGCTGGGACGTGTTGCGCACCCGAGGGCCGGGCAAGATCACCTTCTGGTTCATCGCCTTGCTGGTCGGGATCGCTGCCGGGTTTGCGGCACTGTTTTTCCGCAAGGGGATCAACTGGATACAGTCGTCTCTCTACGGGACGGATGATGTCCAGCGCCTGCACAGCTTCATCGGCAGCCTTGAATGGTACTGGGTCGTCCTGATCCCCACCATGGGCGGGCTGACGGTCGGACTGATCCTGCACAACTTTACCCGTGACGCCCGTGCGCGCAGCGTGGGGGATGTGATCCTTGGGGCCGCGATGCACGATGGTCGCGTTGAAACGCGCGCGGGCGTCGCGTCGGCGCTGGCCTCGATGATCACGCTCAGCACGGGCGGATCGTCTGGCCGCGAAGGGCCGGTGGTGCATCTGGCCGCCGTGATTTCCACGTTGGTCAGCCGCAGGATCAACGCCACCGGCATCACGGGCCGCGATCTGCTGGGCTGTGCCGTGGCGGCTGCCGTGTCGGCCAGTTTCAACGCCCCGATTGCAGGCGCGCTTTTCGCGCTCGAGGTCGTGTTGCGGCATTTTGCGGTCCACGCCTTTGCGCCCATCGTGATCGCTTCGGCGGCCGGGACGGTCATCAACCGGCTTGAGTTTGGCGGGCTGACCGAATTTGCGCTGCCAACCATCGGTGACGTATCGTTCTACGCCGAACTGCCTGCATTTTTGCTGCTGGGGCTAACCTGCGGGCTGGTGGCGGTGATCCTGATGCGCAGTATTTTCTGGGCGGAAGACATCGGCAACATTGTTCAGGTCCGAACCCGTGTGCCGCGGTATCTGCGCCCCATGGCTGCCGGCGCGATCCTTGGGGTGATCGCCTTGTGGTTTCCGCACATCATCGGTGTCGGCTACGAGACCACGACGCGGGCGCTGGCTGGCGACATGGTCCTGCACGAGGTGCTGGTCTTTGCAGCGCTCAAGGTTCTGGCCGTTTCGATCACGCTTGGCGGGCGCATGGGCGGCGGCGTTTTTTCACCATCTTTGATGCTGGGCGCGTTGACAGGTTTGGCCTTCGGTCTGATCGCGACAGGCATATTCCCCAATATTTCCGGTGTCACGTCGCTTTATGCGCTCGCCGGGATGGGCGCTGTAGCGGCGGCAGTGCTTGGTGCGCCGATTTCCACCACGCTGATCGTGTTTGAACTGACGGGCGACTGGCAGACAGGGCTTGCGGTCATGAT
>JAGXHB010000067.1 GCA_024636425.1 Roseobacter sp. | reverse complement strand
GTGATATCTTCCATCATCGGCATGGCAACGCCTTGGCGGGCTTTCATCGCAGCGCGGTCGGGCCCTTGCAGGCTGTCCCATTCCGCGCTCCATAAGCATTCGGTCACATGGCCATAGGTTTCGGTCAGCCCATAGACCTGCGTGACGTTGAAACCCAACGCTTCGATCTTGGACAGGGTCGCGGGGGCGGGGGGCGCGCCGGCGGTAAAGACCTCGACCAGATGCTGAAAACTGCGGCGCTCCCATTCGGGGGCGTTCACGATCATGTTCAGCACAATCGGCGCACCGCCGAAATGGGTCACACCCTCGTCCGCGATGGCGTCATAGATCGCCACCGCCGTAATGTCGCGGCAGCACACCAGCGTGCCCCCCAGAAGGGGCATCATCCAGGTGTGGTTCCAGCCGTTGCAATGAAACAAGGGTACGATCTGCATGAACACCGGTTTCATCACCATGCGCCAGCTGACGACCGTGCCCATCGTCATCAGATAGGCCCCGCGATGATGGTACACCACGCCCTTGGGACGCCCGGTGGTGCCCGAAGTATAGTTGAGCGCAAGGCTTTCCCATTCGTCCTGAAGCAGGATCCACGTAAAGTCCGGATCGCCGCTGGTCAGCAGGTCGTCATAGGTCTGATGCCTGCCAGATGCGGGGAACCCGGCGTTCACATCCGCGACTTCGATCAGCCGGGGCGGGGTGGCAAGCGTGGCGCAGGCGGATTCGGCCAAGGCGATGAACTGGCTGTCGACCAAGGCAACCTTTGCCTCGCCATGGCCGAGGATATAGGCAACCGTGTCCACATCAAGCCGCGTGTTGATCGTGTTCAGCACGGCCCCGCAGGCCGGAACGCCGAAATGCGCTTCGGCTTGCGCGGGTACATTCGGCAGCATCGTCGCCACAACGTCACCGGGATTGACGCCAAGCCCGGCCAGCGCCGACGCCAGCCTGCTGCACCGCGCGTGATACTGCGCATAGGTGACACGGTGCGCACCATAGGACACCGCCAGCACATCGGGGAAGACATGCGCCGCGCGCTGAAGATGCGATAGCGGGCTGAGCGGCACATAGTTGGCCCGGCACTTGTCCAGCCCCTCTTCGTTCGACATCCATCCCATGGCGCATCCTCCGCTGATTATCCTCTTTAGGGGTTGAGTATTGCGCCGCGAGCGTGAAGTTGAAAAGAGCGAAACGCGAATATTGGGAAGGAGCCGCAGGTGACCGAAACCATCAACCGTTCAGGTTTGGCCGCGCTGTCTGTTCTCGGGGGCATGGCCTGTCTGGGGCTGACCGATAACTTTGTGCCGTTTCTGACAGAACGCGGCTCGCTTTGGCAGTTTCACATGGTGCGCGGCATGATGGCGTTGGCGCTGTTGGGGGCGATTGCCTTTTTAGGCTTCGGTCGGCTGACACCCAGACGCCTTGGTGCGGTGCTGGGGCGCAGCGTCTTCACGGCAGGGGCGATGCTGATTTACTTCGGTTGCCTTGCAGTGTTGCCGATTGGCGTCGTGGTCGCGGGGCTGTTTACCTCGCCGCTGTTTGTGTTGCTGATCGGCGTTCTGTTTCAGGGCAAGCGTGTCGGCCCCACCCGCATCCTTGCCGTGCTGACCGGCTTTGCGGGGGCGGTGATGGTGATCCGACCGGACCCCGCAGCCCTTGATCTGGTGGCGTTCATGCCGATCGTCGCGGCAGTGCTGTATGCCATCGGGGCCGTGGCCACGCGCGCGTGGTGCGAGGGGGAAAGCACGCTGACCCTGACGGCGGGGTTCTTTGCCATGCTCATGCTCTTTGGTGCCTGTGGCCTGATGATCCTGCCCGCCGGGGGCCCGTCTGGTGCCGAAGGGTTCGCATTGCGCGGTTGGGTGCCGCTGGATGCCGGGCTGGTCTTCTGGACCGCCATTCAGGCGATCGGGTCACTGGCCGGTATCGCCCTGATCTTTCGCGGCTACCAGCTGGGTGATGCGGGTCAGGTCGCTATTTTCGAGTATTCGCTGCTGGTCTTCGCGAGCTTCTGGGCGTGGATCTTGTGGGGGCAGGGTGTGCCGCTGCTTGGCCTTGTGGGCATGGTCCTGATCGCCGTGGCAGGTGCTGTGATCGCCCTGCGATCTGATGAACCGCTGCCGCTGCGGGGTCCAAGGGTGCCCGAATGATCATCAGCCGGGGGCGCAATTACATCTTCGTGCATATCCCCAAGACGGGCGGCACGTCGCTCGCGCTGGGGCTTGAGGATCGCGCGATGAAGGACGACCTGATGCTGGGCGACACGCCCAAGGCGCTCAAGCGCCGCAAGCGGCTCAAGGATGCCAAGGCGGCCGGTCGGCTCTGGAAACACTCCACGCTGGCGGATATCGAAGGGTTGGTCAGCCGCTCCGAGCTGGAACAGATGTTCACCTTCACGCTGGTGCGTAATCCGTGGGACCGGATCGCAAGCTATTACCACTGGCTGCGCGATCAGACGTTCGATCATCCGGCTGTGCATCTGGCTGCGCAAACTTCGTTCGAGGCATTCCTGATGACGCGCGGCATACAGGCCAGCCTGCGAGGTGCCCCCTATACATCCTACATGCGCGACGGAGCCGGTGACGAACGTTGCAACCTTTACATCCGGCTCGAACATTTCGCCGTTGACGCGGCACCGCTGTTCGCGCATCTGGGCTTTCCGCTTTCCCTACCGCTGGAGAACAGATCGGCCCGCGTGCGCGGTTACCGTTCGCTCTATACCGACGAAATGCGCGACGTGGTCGCGACCATCTGTGCGGAGGATATTGCGCGCTTTGGATACCGGTTCGACCCTGCATCTTGAAATCGGCACAGATGTGAACTGGCGGTTGAGATTTCGTCGCTCGCGATGCGTAAATACCCCTCAACCACCCTGTCTTGTCCCCAAATCATAGTTAATGCCCCAGTATTACCGCTTTTCCGGCCATTTTGAGCCACTCGAATCGGGGCAAATGAATGAAACAAGCCGGAATAAGACCAATCAGCAGAAACCATCGGGATATAGAGACATGTTCGGATTGCACTTTAAAATGCCAAACCATCGCACAGCCGAGATGTCGGGTGCCTATGATGGGGGTCTTGAAAACGCGACACATGGGCTGATGGCTGGCACGCGGGTTGCGTCCATGTTGGGTTGGCGCGGCGTTGAATCGCTGGCCAAGGGCGACATGGTCCTGACCTTCGACAATGGCATGAGAGAGATCGTGGACATCCGCCGCGTGACGATCTGCCTTGACGCGCCCTTGACCGAAGAGGCGCTTTGGCCGGTCATCGTGCCAGCAGACGCGCTGGGCAACAAGGAAGCGCTGACATTGCTGCCCGATCAAGGCGTCATGCTGGAATGCGAGGCGGCGAGTGATCTTTATGGCGATCCGTTTGCCGTGGTCGTGGCGCAGGCGCTTGACGGTGTGCGCGGCATCCACCGCGCGCCCCCGACTCAGCGGATCGAGCTGATCTCGATCTCTTTTGCGCAAGATCAGGTTATCTTTGCGGAAGGCGGTGCGCTGATCCTGTGCCCGTCGGCCACCACCACACTTGACCGCCTGCTGAGTGGAAACGCCTCGGATTACGAAGTGCTGGGGCTGAACGAAGCGCCCTTCATCGTGGAGTGCTTCGAGATCGAAAACAGCGCTGCGGCAGCGTATGGCTACCCTCAGATGGCGGCTGCTTGCTGAGGTCATTCCCCGGCTGATACAATTCCCCAAACCGAAAAAGGGCCGCTCTCGCGGCCCTTTTTTGCTTTTGAAATGGTGCTTGCCGCGTGGATTAAGCGGCTTTGGTGTCCGGACCGAACCGGCCGTAGAAGGTCTGGTTCTTGTCCGCCATTTCCCGCAGCAGGGCAGGACATTCGAAGCGGTCGCCAAACTTGGCCTGCAGCTGGTCGCAGCGTTCGGCGGCATAGGGGGCCCCGATGATGTCCAGCCAGCTGAACGGACCACCGGACCATGGTGCAAAGCCCCAGCCCAGAATTGCGCCGACATCGCCTTCGCGGATGTCCATCAGAACGCCTTCTTCCAGTGCACGCACCGCTTCAAGCACCTGAACGAACATCAGACGGTCCTGCACCTCTTGCAGATCGGGCTGGGTGTCGGCCAGCGGGAACTTGTCGTGCATCCCCTTCCAATAGCCCTGACGCTTGCCCTTTTCGTCATAGTCAAAGAACCCGGCGTTGGCCTTGCGCCCCAGACGGCCCAGATCTTCCATCCAGAAAATCAGATCGTCGGCTTGGGATGCGGGATAGGCATTGCCCATCGCAGCCTTGGTCGCGCGTGCAATCTTGGCCCCCAGATCAATCGAGGTCTCGTCGGTCAGCTGCACCGGCCCCACGGGGAAACCCATGAGCTGTGCGGCATGATCCACAAGCTGCGGTGCCACGCCTTCGGTGATCATCCGCGCGCCCTCATTGGCGTAAGGGATGATGCAGCGGTTGGCGTAGAAGAACCGCGCGTCATTGACCACGATCGGCGTCTTGCGGATCTGGCGGACGTAATCCAGCGACTTGGCGACGGCACGGTCGCCGGTCTTTTCGCCCTTGATGATTTCGACCAGCAGCATCTTTTCGACGGGTGAAAAGAAATGGATGCCGATGAACTGATCAGGACGGCCCGACGCTTTGGCAAGCTCGGTGATCGGCAGGGTCGAGGTGTTGGAGGCAAAGATGCAGTCCTCAGGGATCACCGCTTCGACCTTTTTGGTCATCTCGGCCTTGACGCCGGGATCTTCAAAGACCGCCTCGATGATCAGATCGCAGCCTTTCAGCGCGTCCAGATCGGTGGTGGCGGTGATCAGATCCAGTGCGGCCTGCTTTTTCTCCTCGGTCGATTTCTTGCGCGCGATGCCCTTGTCAAAGAAGCTGGCGGAGTACGCCTTGCCCTTGTCGGCGGCTTCCTGCGTCTGGTCGATCAGCACGACTTCGATACCGGCCTGCGCCGATACCAGCGTGATGCCCGCACCCATCATGCCGGCCCCGAGAACGCCAAGCTTTTTCACGCGCTGGTCAGGGATGCCTTCGGGGCGCACAGCGCCTTTCTCGAGCGCTTCCTTGTTCAGGAACAGCGACTGGATCATCGCGGAGGACGACGGGTTCATCAGCACATTGGTGAACCAGCGCGCCTCGATCTTGAGGGCCGTGTCGAACGGCACAAGCGCGCCTTCGTACACCGCGCTCAGCAGCGCCTTGGCAGCGGGGTACACCCCTTGGGTCTTGCCGTTGACCATCGCGTTGGCCCCGACAAAGGTCATGAATCCGGCAGGGTGATAAGGCGCGCCGCCGGGCATCTTGTAGCCCTTGGCATCCCATGGCTTGACCAGATCGGCGTCTTTGGCGTTCAACACCCAGTCTTTCGCAGCGGCTACAGGATCGGCCACGACCTCATCGATGATCCCTGCGGATTTTGCAGCAGCAGGGGCAACCATCTTGCCTTCCAGCAGGAAGGGCGAAGCGGCCATCGCACCCAGTTTGCGCACCATCCGCGTGGTCCCGCCCGCACCCGGAAAGATGCCGACCTGAATTTCAGGCAGACCGATCCGCGCCTTGGGATTATCGGCCACAAAAATGCGGTGCGTCGCCAGCGGCAGTTCAAGACCGATACCCGCAGCCGTGCCGGGCAGGGCCGACGCAATGGGCTTGCCCCCCTTGTTCGTCTTGGCATCCATGCCCGCGCGTTCGATCTTGCGCAGCAGGCCGTGCATCTTCATCGTGCCCTCGAACAGGCCCTTGGCCGGATCATCGCCCGCATCCGCCTTCATCTTGGCCAGCAGGTTGAGGTCCATGCCTCCGGCAAAGGATCCGTCCTTGCCCGAGGTGATCACGGCACCCTTGATGCTGTCATCCGACAGCACCTCGTCGATGATCGCGTCAAGCTCGGACAGCCCGTCAATCGACATCACGTTCATGGATTTTCCGGGCACGTCCCAGGTGATGATGGCGACGCCGTCGGCGTCTTTCTTCATGGTAAAATCGGTCATAATAATCTCCCGTTGATGGGGTGTCAGGAACGCCGGGGCGTATAGTCAGCGAATTTCTCAAGCAGCGACCGGATCAGCGCAACCGTGGCCTCGGGGCCTTGGGCGCAATCCTCTTCGCTCAGCAAGATGCGTTTGAAGTCGTGAAAGGCCTCGCGGTCAAAGCTGTCGCTGGGATCATCGCGGTGCTTGAAGAACAGGGGCGGCGTGGCCTGATAAAGCCGCACATAGTCGCCCCCGCGTTCAACCTTGATCTCGAGATCCTTCAGTCCACGCCGCTGCGCCAGATCGGCGACGGCGTGGAAGGGGTGGTCTTGCTCGGCCATCAGACGCGCTCGATGATGGTTGCGGCACCCATGCCTGACGCGATGCACAAGGT
>JAGXHB010000066.1 GCA_024636425.1 Roseobacter sp. | reverse complement strand
GACAGGCTTTATGTGGAATTGCAACGGCATCCGGGCGAAGACGGCCAGCCGCAAGCGGAGCGCCTGACCGAGCGTGGCTTTGTCGAGATGGCCTATGCGATGGACATCCCCCTGGTGGCGACCAATGACGTCTACTTTCCCAAGACGGAGATGTACGAAGCGCATGATGCGCTGATCTGCATTGCGGACGGGGCCTATGTTGATCAGCAGCAGGAGCGCCGCCGACTGACCGCGCAGCACTACTTCAAATCGCAGTCCGAGATGGTCGCGCTTTTTGCAGATCTGCCCGAAGCGGTCGAAAACACGGTCGAGATCGCCCGGCGCTGTGCGTTCATGGCGTATCGTCGCGCGCCGATCCTGCCGAAATTTGCCGATGACGAGATCGAGGAGTTGAAGCGGCAGGCCCATGAAGGTTTGCGCGAACGGTTGAAGGTGATCCCCCACGCGGCCAGCGTCGAGGAGTATGAAAAGCGGCTGGATTTCGAACTCGGGATCATCGAGGGCATGGGCTTTCCTGGCTATTTCCTGATCGTTGCCGATTTCATCAAATGGGCCAAGGATCAGGATATTCCGGTTGGTCCGGGACGCGGCTCTGGGGCGGGGTCACTGGTGGCCTATGCGCTGACGATCACCGACCTTGATCCCTTGCGCTATCAGCTTTTGTTCGAACGGTTCCTGAACCCCGAACGTGTGTCGATGCCCGACTTCGACATCGATTTCTGCATGGATCGCCGCGAGGAGGTGATCCAGTATGTGCAGCGCAAATACGGACGCGACAGGGTGGGGCAGATCATCACCTTCGGGGCGCTGTTGTCCAAAGCGGCGGTGCGCGACATCGGCCGGGTGCTGCAGATGCCCTATGGTCAGGTGGACCGGCTGTCCAAGATGATCCCGGTCGAAGGGGTCAAGCCTGTCAGTATTGAAAAGGCGCTCGCTGACGAGCCGCGCCTGCGCGAAGAGGCCCGCAACGAAGAGGTCGTCGCCCGCCTGCTCAACTACGGCCAGCAGGTCGAGGGATTGCTGCGGAACGCCTCGACCCACGCGGCGGGGGTGGTGATCGGTGACCGGCCGCTCGACGCACTGGTGCCGCTCTATCAGGATCCGCGGTCCGACATGCCCGCGACCCAGTTCAACATGAAATGGGTGGAACAGGCGGGTCTGGTCAAGTTCGACTTTCTCGGACTCAAAACGCTGACCGTGATCCAGAATGCGGTGGACCAGATCAAGGCGAACGGGCGTCATCTGCATATCGCCGCCGATGGCACGGAATTGTTCGACCCACCAGAAGGGCTGATCGACGATATTGCCACCATCCCGCTGGATGACGAGGCGTCCTACAAGCTTTATGCCAGCGCCAAGACAGTGGCGGTGTTTCAGGTGGAATCCAGCGGCATGATGGATGCCCTCAAGCGGATGAAGCCGACCTGCATCGAGGATATCGTGGCTCTGGTCGCACTGTATCGACCCGGTCCGATGGAGAATATTCCGACCTATTGCGAGGTCAAAAACGGGCTGAAAAAGCGCGAATCCGTCCACCCGTCGATTGATCACATTCTGGAAGAAACCCAAGGCATCATCGTTTATCAGGAACAGGTGATGCAGATCGCCCAGGTCATGGCGGGCTACAGCCTTGGTGGTGCCGACCTGCTGCGCCGCGCGATGGGCAAGAAGATCGCCGAGGAAATGGCCAAGGAGCGCCCCAAATTCGAAAAGGGCGCGATGGCCAATGGCGTGGACAAGAAAAAAGCGTCCGAAGTCTTTGACCTTCTGGAGAAATTCGCCAATTACGGTTTCAACAAATCGCACGCGGCGGCCTATGCCGTGGTCAGCTATCAGACCGCTTGGCTGAAGGCGAACCACCCGGTCGAATTCATGGCCGGCGTGATGAACTGCGATATCCACCTGACCGACAAGCTGGCGGTCTATTTCGAGGAGGTGCGCAAGCGGCTTGACCTGCCGTGGGTGCCGCCGTGTGTCAACCGAAGCGATGCAACGTTCAAGGTGGTCGACGGCGCGCTGGTCTATGCGCTGGGCGCGCTGAAGAACGTCGGCGTCGAGGCGATGAAGCTGATCACCGAAGGCCGCAAGGTCGAGGGGCAAGACCGCCCCTTTGCAACGCTGTTCGATCTGGCGCGGCGGGTGGATCTGAAACGGGTGGGCAAGCGGCCGCTGGAAATGCTGGCGCGGTCGGGAGCGTTCGATCAGCTTGATAGCAACCGCGCGCGTGTCTGGAATGCGCTGGACGGGTTGGTGAATTATTCGGCGGCCATCCATGAGCAAAAGGCCAGCAATCAGGTGTCGCTGTTTGGCGAGGCGGGCGATGACCTGCCAGAACCGCGGATTGTGCCGTGTACGGATTGGGAAGCCGCAGAACGCCTGACCGAGGAGTTCAAGGCCGTCGGGTTCTATCTCTCGGGCCATCCGCTTGATGACTACATGGGACCGATGAAGCGCAAGGCGACCGGCGGTGGCGTGCCGTTCCTGACGCTGGACGAGTTGACGGAAAAGGTGACCCAGAAGGGTGCGATGAACGCGCGGCTTGCGGGCGTCGTTGCTGGACGGCAGGAGCGTAAATCGGCGCGCGGCAACCGCTTCGCCTTTGCGCAGTTGTCGGACCCGACGGGGGCGTACGAGGTCACGCTGTTCTCGGATACGCTGGAACTGGCGCGCGACCATCTGGAAACCGGATCGAAAGTTGTCATCACGGTCGAGGCGACGATGGAAAGCGACCAGCTGAAACTGCTTGGGCGCTCTGTCGTGCCGATTGATACCGCGGTGGGCGATGCGGGCAGCATGGGATTGCGCATTTTCGTGGATGAGGCCTGCGCCATTCAGGCCGTGGCCGATGTGCTGGCAGGTGCGCGCTCGGCAGCCAAGTCGGCTGGCAAGGGGCCTGTGCAGCTTTGCCTGATGGATCCCAGCCTGCCGGGCGAGGTCGAGGTGGATCTATGTGCCGAATACCCGATGACACCCAAGATCAAGGGGGCCATCCGCTCGCTGACCGGCGTGCTCGAGGTCGAGGAAATCTAAAGAAATACGCTTGTCCTTGTCAAAAGGCGTCAAGAGGCTGGACCAAAAGCGGCTTTTGAGCATAGTCTGACACAACCCCAAGAGGTGTTTGATGATGAAAATAACCTGCGCGGTCAGCGTACTTGTCCTTTTGGCGGGCTGCGCTCAGATGCCCGGCTTTCTGACACGGTCAGCCGTGCCGGATGTGATGCTCGCGCCGCAACGCGCCGCCTTTGCAATGGATGTGCCCTTTGAAGCGACAGTGCCGTTCGGAACAGTCGCACGAGTATGCGAAGCCCAAGGCAAACCGCTGGGGGAGGTTTCTGCACAATCGGAGAACGGAACATATCAGCTTCATGATTCCGGGCCGGAAGGGGTGGACCTTCGCAAATTCTATCTGACCGGGTTCGCGGACGGCTGCCCCCGCCAATTCGTGGGCGCGACTGCCGTTTTCGGCACGCCCTCGAAATACGAGGAACTGTATCTTGCCGAGGGGGCTGCCGCCGTGGACTATGCCGCGACCGATGCCGCTTATGAGGATCTGAAGCTGCGGATCTGTGGCGCGCCCAAGGGCGAAACCTGCGGTCGCAAGCTGCGCAAACTGGACCGCAGCACCGTCTTTGTCAGCGCCTACGAACTGGCCGAACCGGTTGAACGGTGGACCGAAATCCTGATCCACGACGGCGAGATGCTTGCGACCGCGCTGAAGCCCTCAATCACGGATACCGTTGAATAAGCGCTGGAATCGACCGGCCCCCTAGTAATGCGGGGGGCGTTCATTCCCGATCACGACACCTTCGTTCCCCGCAGCTTCGCGTTCGCCTTCGCGCTGCATCAACATGTGTACGCGGCGGGTCAGAGCCGCGATTTCGGTTTCCTGGCGCGCCACGACATCGGACAGATCATCCACCGTGCGGATCAGATGCGCCAGTTGTTCTTCAAGCTTGTCCATACGCGTTTCTCCTGTCTGTACCTGCTGTGCAGATAGGGAGGCACGGTACGCTTGGCAAGCGTCGCGCAGGGACTGTCTGCCTCCGCGCCCCCGAGGATATTTCCCAGCCAGAGAAGCGGGGCGGGTTTGCTTGCTCTTGAGCGGGGGCTGGGGTAGACGCGGGGCGCGATGTTCAGCGCTCAGGATGTGATCCCATGGCCAAGCCCAAAAAGACCCCCCGCCCCAAGGCAGAGACGCCCAAGGGGTTTCGCGATTACTTCGGTGCGGAAGTCACCCAGCGTGCCGAAATGCTCCGCAAGATTGCGGCGGTCTATCATCGCTACGGTTTTGACGCGCTGGAAAGCTCGGGCGTCGAGACGGTTGAGGCCTTGGGCAAGTTCCTGCCTGATGTGGACCGCCCCAACGAGGGCGTTTTCGCCTGGCAGGAGGATGCTGACGCGGACAAACCCGGCGACTGGCTGGCGCTGCGCTATGATCTGACCGCACCGCTGGCACGGGTGTACGCGCAACACCGCAATGACCTGCCGACACCCTATCGCCGCTATGCCATGGGCCCTGTCTGGCGCAATGAGAAACCCGGTCCGGGGCGTTTTCGTCAGTTTTATCAATGTGATGCCGACACGGTTGGCGCGCCTTCGGTGGCGGCGGATGCCGAGATTTGCGCGATGCTGGCCGATTGTCTGGAAGAGGTCGGCATCGAGCGCGGCGATTACATCGTGCGTGTGAACAACCGCAAGGTGCTGAACGGCGTGATGGAAGTGGCAGGCCTTGCGGGCGACGACAAGGATGCCGAACGCGGGATCGTGCTGCGCGCTATCGACAAGCTCGACCGGCTGGGGCCGGACGGCGTGCGTGCACTGTTGGGTGAGGGGCGCAAGGACGACAGCGGGGATTTCACAAAGGGTGCCGGGATGAGCGAGCGGCAGGCCGATGTGGTCATGGGCTTTATGACGGCCAAGCGCGACACAGGCGTCGCGACTGTGGCACGTCTGCGGGAACTGGTCGACGGGTCAGCCATCGGGGAACAGGGCGTTGACGAGCTTGAGACCATTGCCGATCTGATGGCGGCGGCGGGCTACGGTGCCGACCGCGTGGAAATCGATCCGTCTGTCGTTCGGGGACTGGGCTACTACACCGGGCCGGTGTTCGAGGCCGAACTGACCTTCGAGATAAAGGACGACAAGGGCCGAGTGCGCAACTTTGGCTCGGTCGCGGGGGGTGGGCGCTATGACGATCTGGTCAAGCGGTTCACCGGACAGGAAGTGCCTGCGACCGGTGTGTCCATCGGTGTCGACCGCCTGCTTGCGGCCTTGCATGCCAAGGGGCGCATGACCGGTGACACAGCCGGCCCTGTGGTTGTCACGGTCATGGACAAGACGCGGATGGCCGATTACCAGGCCATGGTCGCCGAACTGCGGCAGGCAGGCATCCGGGCCGAGGTGTATCTGGGCAACCCGAAGAACTTTGGCAACCAGTTGAAATATGCCGACAGCCGCAACAGCCCCGTCGCGGTGATCGCGGGCGGGGATGAATTCGAGACAGGTGTTGTGCAGATCAAGGATCTGATCCTCGGGGCGAAGATGGCCGAAAACGCGACTTTGGAGGAATGGAAAGACCGCCCCAGCCAGTATCAGGTCGCGCGTGGCGATCTGGTGACGAAAGTGCGTGATATTTTGGGGCAGCAAGACTGATGGTCACCCGTTCGGAAACGCTTGCCAAGGCGGCGGCCCTGCGCGCCTTGTTCGAAGCTCAAGGGGCCGTGGTGGTCGAACCCCCGATCCTGCAGCCTGCCGAAACGCTGCTGGATCTCTACGGGGAGGACATCCGTGCGCGGGCCTACGTCACCTCGGACGCCTTGCGCGGCGAACAGATGTTGCGCCCGGATTACACTTTGCCTGTGGTGCAGATGCATATGTCGCATGGGGCGGAACCTGCGCGCTATACCTACGCGGGTGAAGTGTTTCGCCGGCAGGAACGTGATCCGGCACGTGCCAACGAATACATCCAGGTCGGCTATGAGGTCTTTGACCGTCTTGATCCGGCGGCGGCAGATGCCGAAGTCTTTGCGCTGATCCATGACGCCATGCGCGGGTTGCCAGTGCGCCCGGTGACCGGGGATATCGGGATATTGACGGCGGCAGTTGCGGGGCTCGAGACGACGCAGCGGCGCAAGGATGCCTTGATGCGGCACTTGTGGCGACCCCGGCGCTTTCGCGCGTTGCTGGACCGTTTTTCGGGCAAGACGCCGGTGCCGCCGACCCGGGCAGCCTTGCTGGAGGGTGACGTGGCCTGCGATGCCCCCGCGATCGGCCTGCGCGGCCGCGACGAAATCGATGCCCGTATCGCGGCGCTGCGCGAGGATGCTGCGGCCCCGCCCTTGTCTGGTGGTCAGGTTGCGTTGATCCAGTCCCTGCTCGATATTCGCGAGACATTGCCCTATGCGCTGAGCCAGCTGCGCGACCTTGCCGTCGATCTGCCCGCGATTGCGGTCGCGGTGGAGCGGGTGGCGGCGCGGTCCGACGCGCTTGCGCAGCGCGGGATCGACATCGACAGCCTGATCTTCGAGGCGAGTTTCGGCCGCGTCTCGATGGAGTATTACGACGGATTTGTTTTCGGGTTTCGCGCGACGGCGCGCCCCGATCTGCCCACGATCGCCACCGGAGGACGCTATGATGCGCTCACGCGGTTGCTGGGGCGGGGCGGTGAAATTCCGGCGGTGGGCGGCGTGATGCGCCCCGGCCTGATGCTGGAACTGGAGGCTGCGCAATGACAATCAAGCTTGGCGTGCCGTCCAAAGGCCGGCTGATGGAAAAGACCTTCGACTGGTTTGCCGACCGTGGCATTACCCTGACGCGGACGGGGTCCGAGCGTGAATATGCCGGTGCCGTGGGCGGGATCGAGGGGGTATCGCTCATCCTGCTCTCTGCCGGTGAAATCCCGCGTGAACTGGCCGCGGGCCGGATCAACCTTGGCGTGACAGGCACCGATCTGGTATATGAAAAGCTTGCACTTTGGGACCAGCTTGTCTGCCCGGTCGAGGAGCTGCAATTCGGTCATGCGGATCTGATCATCGCCGTGCCTCAGGCGTGGGTCGATGTCGATACGCTTGATGATCTTGATGCCGCCGCCGCCGCCTTTCGCACCCGCCATGGTTTTCGGATGCGGATCGCCACGAAATACCACCGGCTGGTGCGGGATTTCCTGCGCGGCGCAGGGGTTGCCGACTACGCACTGGTCGACAGCCAAGGTGCCACCGAAGGCACGATCAAGAACGAAACCGCAGAAGCCATCGCCGATATTACATCAAGCGGGGAAACCCTGCGCGCCAATCACCTCAAGATCTTGTCGGACGGTCTGATCCTGAAGTCGCAAGCCACACTCTGGCGCAGCCGCACTGCCGAGATGGAGGACACCGATCGCGCCACACTGGCCGATCTTCTTGCGAAACTCGGCTAGGAATATTGACGCGCTGACGCGCGACTGCTTTTGATTATTCTGCCTCCGGCGGGAGTTTTTCGGGCAAAATGAAGAAGGGACGCCTGATCTTCATTTCGCAAAATAAACTCAAATCCGCAGGCCGGCGACCGGGCGGAGCGGTGGCTATAGAACGCCTATTTCGGCAAGGGCGCGGTTAAGCTCGACGGGAAGCGGTTCTTCTTCCTCGCGCCCGGCGGGCAGATCGGCGGGCGCGTCGGCTGCAGCAAGGTAGCGCCAGCCCTGGAAGGGGCGTTTCAGGCTGCCTTGAACCCGGATGATCGCCGGATCAAGCACGATGGCACAGCGCCGGATGCCGTCTTGTCCTGAGTATTCGTCCAGCCGGATGATTTTCTGGCGGCATTGAACAACACCCTTGATGACCCAGTAGAGCGAGCCGCCATTGGTGATTTCATCCTCGCGCTTGGGCCACATACGTGTGACGTGACGCGGCAGTCCTTGCGGCGTTTGCGCGCGCTTTGTCGCCTGCCATGCCGCCAGATCTGCGACATTTTCTGTCCCAACCGACAATTTTATGAGATTTACGTACTTATCCACAGAATCCATCGCCCCTTTGTACTCCCCCGACATAAGGTAGTGTATCTGGCGGGGGCTTCAAACTGTTGTGCTTGTCGCAGTGTTTGGGGTAAGGTGAAACTCTTCCCGTACAGCTTTCCAAGGAATCTCCCATGTCACGATTTGCCGCCCCCATTGCCGAACAGATTTGGGACATGAAATACAGGTTCAAGGACGCTGACGGAACGCCGAAGGATGTCACGATCGAAGACACCTGGCGTCGCATTGCCCGTGATCTGGCGCAGGTCGAAGGCAATCCTGCGCAGTGGGAAGAGACATTCTTCGAGGCGCTGGAAGATTTCAAATACCTGCCCGCAGGCCGCATTACCGCAGGGGCGGGCACAGCACGGCGCGTCACTTTGTTCAACTGCTTTGTCATGGGAACGGTCCCCGACAGCATGGCCGGCATTTTCGACATGTTGAAAGAGGCCGCATTGACCATGCAGCAGGGTGGGGGGATCGGCTATGATTTCTCGACCATCCGGCCGCGGGGCGCAGATGTCCTTGGGGTGTCCGCGGATGCGTCTGGTCCCTTGTCGTTCATGGATGTGTGGGACGCGATGTGCCGCACGATCATGTCGGCAGGCTCGCGCCGGGGGGCCATGATGGCCACGATGCGCTGCGATCACCCCGATGTCGAAGATTTCATCGCCGCCAAGCAGGATCCTGCCCGGTTGCGGATGTTCAACATGTCCGTGTTGATCACCGATCCCTTCATGGACGCGGTCAAGGCGGACGGTCCGTGGGACTTGAAGTTCGGCGACAAGGTCTATCGCACGGTCCAAGCGCGTGATCTGTGGAACCGGATCATGAAAGCGACCTATGAATTTGCCGAACCGGGTGTGATTTTCATCGACCGGATCAATCAGGCCAACAACCTGAGCTATTGTGAAACCATCGCCGCGACGAACCCCTGCGGCGAGCAACCTTTGCCGCCCTACGGCGCGTGTCTGTTGGGGTCGATCAACATGGCGCGGATGGTCGCTGATCCGTTCGGTGACGGTGCCAAGCTGGATGTGGCAGCCCTCGACACGCTGGTCGCGACCGCCGTGCGGATGATGGACAATGTTGTCGACGTCTCGAAATTTCCGCTGGATGCGCAGCAGGCCGAAGCCAAGGCCAAGCGCCGCATCGGTCTGGGTGTAACCGGGCTGGCGGACGCATTGTTGATGGTCGGCCTGCGCTATGGCTCCGACGAAGCAGCGGCCCAGACCGAGGCGTGGTTGAAGGCGATTGCGCGTGCTGCTTATCTGGCTTCCGTCGATCTGGCCAAGGAGAAAGGCGCGTTCCCGCTTTTTGACGCCGATGCCTATCTCGCGTCCGGTACCATGCAGATGATGGATGAAGATGTGCGCGAAGCAATCCGCGAACATGGTATCCGTAACGCGCTTCTGACTTCGATCGCCCCCACCGGCACCATCAGCCTTTATGCGGGCAATGTCAGTTCCGGGATCGAGCCCGTCTTTGCCTATGCATACAGCCGCAAGGTCTTGCAGAAAGATGGCAGCCGCACCGAAGAGGAGGTCGTCGATTACGCCGTGCAGATGTGGCGTGATCTGAAAGGCGATGCCCCCTTGCCGGACTATTTCGTCAACGCGCAGACGCTGGCCCCGCTGGACCATGTCAAGATGCAGGCGGCGGCGCAGAAATGGGTCGACAGCAGCATCTCGAAGACCATCAACTGCCCCGAAGACATCAGCTTTGACGCGTTCAAGGATGTTTATATGGAGGCGTGGGATTCAGGCTGCAAGGGCTGCACCACCTACCGGCCGAACGATGTGACCGGATCGGTGCTGACCGTCTCGGAAACCGCTGACACGGCACCGGGGGAAACGCCGGCACAGGCCGTGCCTTCCGAAGGCGGCGAGGTGGTCTATATGTCCGAACCACTGGACCGTCCGCAGGAACTCGAAGGCTCCACCTACAAGATCAAATGGCCCGACAGCGAACATGCGCTTTACATCACGATCAACGATGTGGTCATCGGCGGTCACCGCCGCCCGTTCGAAGTCTTCATCAACTCCAAGAACATGGAGCATTTCGCGTGGACGGTAGCCCTGACGCGGATGATCTCGGCGGTGTTCCGGCGCGGCGGCGATGTGTCCTTCGTGGTGGAAGAGCTCAAGGCGGTCTTTGATCCGCGCGGCGGTGCCTGGATGGGGGGGAAGTACATCCCGTCCATGCTTGCAGCGATTGGCGGCGTAATAGAACAACACATGATCGCAACCGGCTTCATCGCCGGAGAGGGCTTGGGGCTGAAG
>JAGXHB010000065.1 GCA_024636425.1 Roseobacter sp. | reverse complement strand
GCCTGGGTCAGGATCGACAGATAGACCCCCGTGACGCGGCTGCGGAAGGCAAGCCAGCCGAACACCAGCGCAAGCAAGCCGGGCACCACGACGACCATGAGCAGTTGCAGAAACAGACTATCCGCGAAGGCCCATAGCCAAGGGAAGTCAGAGCTGCCGACAACGCCGAAAATCTGGTTGCCGATGGCGTCCGTCACCTCTTGCGGGGTGGGCGGAATGACCTGCCCTTGGAGGCTCGACAGCACGATGTCTTCGGTCCGCGCATACATCAGCCACATGCCGATGGCATAGCCGCCGATGCCGAAGAACGCGAAATGGCCAAGGCTGAGGATGCCGCAATACCCCCAGACCACATCCATCGCGATGGCGATCAGGCACAGGCAGAGCGTCTTACCCAACGTCTTGACCATCGAGGTCGAGATAAGGCCGGTGCCTGTCGCCTCTGATCCGATGACAACGGCAAGGGTGAAAAGGCCCAGCAGGCTGATGAACCACAGGATCGAAGGGTTCTGTGAGATGAAAGTCTTGCGCATGGATCAATCCGCCGCCGCCCGGCCTTTTTGGGCGACGATGCCCTTTGGCCGGAATTGAATGAACAGGATGATGAACAGCACCATGTAGGTCTGCGCCGCCAGAGTATTGGACGGGTTGAACCATTCGATGCCCTTTTGCAGGAACCCGATCAGCGACGCCCCCGCCAGTGTGCCCCAGACGTTGCCAACGCCGCCCACCACGACCGTCATGAAGGACTGCACGATGTAATCAGCCCCCATTTCCGACGTCACTTTGGCATAGAGACCGATCGCCACCCCCGCGATGCCCGCAATGCCCGACCCGAGGCCGAAGGTCAGCATGTTGATCCGGTCGGGGTTGATGCCCATGCTGGCGGCCATACCGGGGTTCTGCGTCACGGCGCGAACCTCGAGCCCCAGCCGCGTGCGGTTGAGAACAAACAGGATCAGACCCAGAAACAGCAGCGCCAGAACGAAGATCGCAATCCGGATATAGCTGATCTGGATCACGTCTGAAAAGACCAGCGCGCCGTCCAGCCAGCCGGGGGAGGTCAGCGGGCGGGCCTGCGTGCCAAAGATGTTCTTGGCAAGCTGTTGGAGTGCGATCGAGATGCCAAAGGTGGCCAACAGCGTCTCCAGCGGGCGGTGATAAAGATGACGGATCACCAAACGCTCCATCACCACACCGGCAGCAAAGGTGACCGCAAAGGCCAGCGGCAGCGCCACGAGGAGCGACACGGTGTAGTCAGGGACGAACTGTTGCACGACATAGCCGGTATAGGCCCCCATCATGATGAATTCGCCATGCGCCATGTTGATCACGCCCATCACCCCGAAGGTGATGGCCAGACCAATGGCCGCCAGAAAGTAGATCGACGCCAGCGACAGCGCGTCCAGCGTCAGATCGGCGGTCTGCGCGAGACCGACTCGCGTTTCGATCTTATCAAGCGCAGCGCGGGCCGCATCGGTGATGGCGGGATCGGGTTCGTCGTAAGCCTCGTAGAAGACATGGGCATCCACCGCCTGCTTGCGCATCGCGGCAGTGACGAGCGGCGGCACGGTGCCGGCTTCGGCCAATGCGATATAAGCGCGTTCTCGGGCCGCGTCGGTGTCAAGCTGCGCTGTCGGAATACCGCCGACGCGGCCTTCGACGACATTGGCGGCCAGCGTGTCGCGGATCACGGAATTGGGCGTTGTCGGCGCGGCAAGCCCTGCATCGACCAACCGGGCGTAGGCGTCTGGTTGTGCTACGTCACTGCCGATGTCGAGGATGCGGGCCACGTTGCCGTCAGGTGCCTGCGCTGACACCTGCGTCGTGACCGACAGGATCTGGTTCAGCACGGCACGCGCCTCCAGCGCGGTGACTTTGGACAGGGAATTGATCGCGTCTATGCGGTCCGCAGGGTCAGCGCCAAAGCTTGCCGTCAGGAAATTCGCGAGTTGGGTCTTGCGGGCTTTCAGGGCGGGGTCGGATTCCGTCTCGATCGACGCCCGCAAGGGCGCAAGCTGGTCCGCCTCGGGCCGGCGGGCAATCGATTCAACAGCTGATTTGCGCCGGGAAAGGTCGGGGTCGGAAAGTTGGAACTGCACCAGCGCCGTAGCGATCAGACGACGCACGCCGCCATTGGGTTTCAGTTGGCTAAAGCCATCCTTGGGCACCGTCTCTTCAGCTTGCGTATCAATGTCGCGCAACACCAGATCGCTGCCGGTCTCGCGGGCGAAAAAGAAGATGCTATCAGCATCGCGCTGCCAGATGCCCTTGTCCTGCCACGCTTCCAGAAAGTCGCCCGCTTGAAGGGAACCCGATGCGCCGACAGCATCAATCGCCGTTGAAACGCTGCTGCGCGAGGGGTTGGCGATCTCGTTGGCATGGGTCTGCAATACCGGTTGCAACGCCTGCGCTTGTGCCAGTCCGGCAACGCCAAGCCATATGAAAAGGGTCAGAAGAGCGCGCAGCATGAAATACCTTTGTCAGACAAGCGAGTGAGAGGGCGCAGGAACACGCCTGCGCCCCTCGGTCGTGGCTTAGTAGTTGGAGGTCAGCTGAACGCAGGTCTTGGTTTCGATGTTGTACATACCGCACTCGAGTTCTTTCCAATCCGACGTCAGAACGGCGCTTTCGGGCAGGAAATCTGTCCACGCGTCGCCCGGTACCGGATCGGTCTGGCTGATGATGTCGAACTGTCCGTCGGCTGTGATCTCGCCAATCAGCACCGGTTTGGTCAGGTGGTGGTTAACCAGCATTTCAGCCGTGCCGCCTGTCAGGTTCGGAAAGGTCTGGCCATACATCGCACTGCGCACAGCGTCGACATCGGTGGAGCCTGCCTGTTCCACAGCCTGCACCCACATGTTGAAGCCGATGTAATGCGCCTCCATCGGGTCGTTTGTCACCCGGCCTTCGTCGCCGATAAAGGCGTGCCATGTCTCGATGAATTCGGCGTTTGCGGGCGTGTCTGCGGACATGAAGTAGTTCCAGGCGGCCAGATGCCCGACAAGGTTTGTCGTATCGAGGCCGGACAGTTCTTCCTCGCCCACCGAGAAGGCCACGACGGGAATATCGTCAGCCGAAACATCGGCGGCAGCCAGTTCCTTGTAGAAGCCGATATTGGCGTCCCCGTTGATGGTCGAGATCACGCCGACCTGCTTGCCATCTTCGCCCAGTTTGACCACGTCACCCACGATGGTTGCCCAGTCGGAGTGACCAAACGGCGTGTAGTTCACGAAGATGTCTGCCTCAGCGATGCCCTTGGACATCAAATAGGATTGCAGGATGTTGTTGGTTGTCCGCGGATAGACATAGTCGGTGCCGAGCAGGGCAAACTTCTCGACGCCCAGTTCTTCCAGAAAGTAATCAACGGCAGGAATGGCCTGCTGGTTGGGGGCCGCGCCGGTATAGAAGACGTTCTTTGAGGATTCTTCGCCCTCGTATTGCACGGGATAGAACAACAGACCGTTCAACTCCTCGATCACGGGCAGGACCGATTTGCGCGACACGGATGTCCAGTTGCCGAAGATCACATCGACCTCGTTCACCGTCAGCAGTTCGCGCGCTTTCTCCGCGAAAAGGGGCCAGTCAGAAGCGGGGTCGACCACGACCGCCTCGATCTCGCAGCCAAGGACACCGCCCTTTTTGTTCTGCGCGTCGATGAGCATCAGCATGGTGTCTTTCAGCGTGGTCTCGGAAATCGCCATGGTGCCCGAGAGCGAGTGAAGCACGCCGACCTTGACCGGGTCCGCGCAATCCTGAGCGGTGGCGATCGACGTTGTGCCGACCAATGCAGCAAAAGCACTGGCAGCGTATTTATTCATGTTTTTCATATTTTATCCCCTGTGGTCTGCCGCGTGGTCCGTGCGATTTGCGCACTTTAACCACCCCCCTGAACAGGCTATTTAGGAAGCGCAGCAGTATTGTTGTGGTCGTCGCGTCGTGGGAGGTATCTGCCAGGATAGCCCGCGATGCGGCGATGTTGCCCGGATGGCACGCCCGAATATGTTGAGTTTGTTCCTCGGCTGACCAGATGGAAAAGACGTAAGGGCAGCCAGCCCGTGTTGTGCGCGCAATTTTCAGGCACACACGACTGCCAGCGCCGCGTATTTAGGCACATAGAAACCGCATGGGTTGAGCTACCGAATTTTCAGTCGCCACACCTCGTGTAAACAGCAAAAAACCCGGAAAGCGGTCTGCCCGCTCCCTAGGTTTTTGATCTTGGCAGACTGAAGTCTGGTTCGGGATCAGCCCAACGTTTCGCGCACCGCTTTTTCGGTCGCGTTGATCACAATATCCGCCTCGTCCTGGCTTAGGCAGAAGGGCGGCGCGAAGCCCAGAATGTCGCCTTGGGGCATGGCACGGCCGACCACACCTTTGCCCGCAAGACAGGCCGCCACCTTGCCACCAATACCGGCAGACGCGTCAAAGAACTTGCGCCCGTCGCGCTTTTCGACGAATTCCACGGCGGCCAACATGCCGACGCCGCGAATGTCACCGACATTCGGATGGTCGCCCAAGCGGTCCCGCAAGCCCGCACGCAGATATTCGCCCGTGACGGTGTTGTTTTCGATGAGGTTCAGGTCGTCAATCAGCTTGAGGTTCGCAACACCCGCCGCTGCCCCGATGGGGTGCGCCGAATAGGTCCAGCCGTGGCCGATGGGTCCGAATTCATCGGTACCTTCCTCAAGCACCTTCCACACCTTGTCCGAGATGATGGACCCCGACAGCGGCGCATAGGCCGATGTCAGTCCCTTGGCGATCGTGATGATGTCGGGCTCCATCCCGTAATGCGTGGACCCCATCATCGTGCCGGTGCGGCCAAAGCCGGTGACGACCTCGTCTGCGATCAGCAGGATGTCATGCTTTTTCAGCACCTTTTGGATCGCGTCCCAATATCCTTCTGGCGGGGGCACGATGCCGCCCGTTCCCAAGGCAGGTTCACCGATAAAGGCGGCGATGTTCTCTGGGCCTTCGCTCTGGATCAGATCTTCCAGCTTTTGCGCGCAATGGGCGGAGAAATCAGCCTCGGACATGTCCAGATCGTCGCGGCGGAAATAATAGGGCGCTTCAGTATGGATCACCTGTTCCATCGGCAGATCGAACTTCTTGTGGAACAGCTCCAGCCCGGTCAGCGATCCGGTGACCAGCCCCGATCCGTGATACCCG
>JAGXHB010000064.1 GCA_024636425.1 Roseobacter sp. | reverse complement strand
GCCCGATCATGCCGAACAGTCGCTTGCCTATGAGAAAGCGATGCGCGAACGCAACAGGCTGCTGAAGGATATGGTGCGCGAACCTTCATGGTATCTTGCTTTGGAACAACAACTTGCCGAAGCGGGCACCGCGATCAACTCCAACCGCATCGCAGCGCTGCAGGCGATATCAGAGGCGCAGATGCAGGCGGAAACCAGCTTTCCGACGGCGACGCTGACGCTGGTCAGTGACATGCCCCATACGGCCGCTGACCTGCGTCGTGCCCTTGCAGACAACAGGATGCGGGATCTGGCTGCTGGTCGCACGCTGATCGGCCCGCACCGCGCCGATCTGGAAGGTGTCTATGCCGCGAAAGAGATCCCCGCCCGTGACTGTTCGACTGGAGAGCAGAAAGCCCTGCTGGTGTCTCTGATCCTCGCGAACGCCCGCGCGCTGGCTGCTGATTTCGGTGCCCCGCCGATACTGCTTCTGGACGAGGTCGCCGCACATCTGGATGCCGCACGCCGCGCCGCCCTTTATGACGAGATTACCGCGTTGGGCTCTCAAGCCTGGATGACCGGAACGGGGCCCGAGCTTTTCGATACGCTTGGGGCTCGCACGCAGGTCTTGGAAGTGACGGAAACCGGCGGCGTTTCATCAGCAAGGATGCTATCATGACCATCAGCCTGCCTGATCTGCTGCTTTATTGTGGTGCTTTGCTGATCCTGTTTCTGACGCCCGGGCCTGTCTGGCTTGCGATCATGGCTCGGGCGCTTTCCGGCGGTTTCAGTGCCGCCTGGCCACTGGCTTTGGGTGTATCGATTGGCGACATGCTGTGGCCGCTGGTGGCCGTGCTGGGCATCAGCTGGATCCTGTCGGTGTTCGACGTATTCATGCTGGGGATGCGGTGGATTGCCTGTGGCGTGTTCCTGCTCATGGGTGCGATGCTGATCCGCAATGCCAGCGCAAAGATCGACCGCGACAGCAGGCTGACCCGTCCCGGCGCGTGGTCCGGGTTTGCCGCGGGCCTGCTGGCGATCCTTGGCAATCCCAAGGCGGTTTTGTTCTATATGGGCGTCCTGCCCGGATTTTTCGATCTACGCTCAATCACTTGGGGCGATGTAGTAGCGATCATCGCCGTGTCCGTGGCGATACCGCTGATCGGCAACCTTGCTGTTGCCGCCTTCGTGGGCCGGCTGAGAGGGCTGATGACGAACCCCGCAACGCTGAAGCGCATTAATATCGTGTCGGGTTCCCTGCTGATCATCGTCGGGATACTGATCCCCTTCATCTGACACAAAATCTTGTGTCAGATGCGTGACATCCCCCCTAAAAATCACTATAAAATGGGCAACAAAAGAAGGTTCCCCACAATGTCCGACAACGAGCAGATTCCAGAGGAATACGGCGCAGATTCTATCAAGGTTCTCAAGGGGTTGGAGGCGGTACGCAAACGCCCCGGCATGTATATCGGTGACACCGACGACGGCTCCGGCTTGCACCACATGGTCTATGAGGTCGTGGACAATGGCATCGACGAGGCGCTCGCGGGTCATGCGGACGCCGTCAATGTAACAATTCACGAAGATAGTTCTGTCTCTGTCAGCGACAACGGTCGCGGTATTCCTGTCGGGATCCACCAGGGCGAAGGCGTGTCGGCTGCCGAAGTGATCATGACCCAGCTTCATGCGGGCGGTAAGTTCGACAGCAATTCCTACAAGGTTTCCGGCGGTCTGCACGGTGTGGGCGTATCGGTTGTAAACGCCCTGTCCGATTGGCTGGAACTGCGCATTTGGCGTGAAGGGAAAGAGCATGTCGCACGGTTTGAAGGTGGCTTTACCACCGAACACCTGAGCGTCGTCGGCCCGACGGAGCGTACTGGGACCGAAGTCCGCTTCATGGCTTCGACAAGCACGTTTTCAAACCTTGAGTATAATTTCGATACCCTTGAAAAGCGGCTGCGCGAACTGGCTTTCCTGAACTCCGGTGTGCGGATTATCCTGACCGACGAGCGCCCCGCCGAACCCCTGCGGACCGAGCTTTTCTATGAAGGCGGCGTCAAGGAGTTCGTGAAATATCTGGATCGGTCAAAATCGTCTGTCATGCCAGAGCCGATTTTTATCACCGGTGAACGCGATGACATCGGCGTCGAAGTCGCGATGTGGTGGAACGACAGCTATCATGAAAATGTACTGCCGTTTACCAACAACATTCCGCAACGTGACGGCGGCTCGCATATGGCGGGCTTTCGCGGCGCGTTGACGCGGACGATCAACAACTACGCCCAATCCTCGGGCATTGCGAAGCGAGAAAAGGTTCAGTTCACTGGCGATGACGCTCGTGAAGGACTGACCTGCGTGCTGTCCGTCAAGGTGCCGGACCCGAAGTTCAGCAGCCAGACCAAGGATAAGCTTGTCAGCTCCGAGGTACGCCCCGCCGTTGAAGGGTTGGTGAATGAAAAGCTGGCCGAATGGTTCGAGGAAAACCCGCAGGTTGCCAAGATCGTCGTCGGCAAGATCATCGAAGCGGCGCACGCCCGCGAGGCAGCACGCAAAGCCCGCGATCTGACACGGCGCAAAACGGCGATGGATGTGAACTTCCTTGCCGGCAAGCTCAAGGATTGCTCGGAAAAAGACCCCTCGAAAACCGAAGTGTTCTTGGTCGAAGGGGATTCCGCCGGCGGGTCGGCCCAGACAGGTCGTGACCGTCAGACCCAAGCGATCCTGCCCCTGAAAGGTAAAATCCTGAACGTCGAACGCGCACGGTTTGACCGGATGCTCGGCTCGCAAGAGATCGGGAACCTTGTCATGGCGCTTGGTACCGGCATCGGGCGGGACGAGTTCAACATCGCAAAACTGCGCTACCACAAGATCGTCATCATGACCGACGCTGACGTTGATGGCGCGCACATTCGGACGCTTCTGCTGACGTTCTTTTACCGTCAGATGCCGCAACTTATTGAAAATGGTCACCTTTATATTGCGCAACCGCCGCTTTACAAAGTCTCGCGCGGCAAATCCGAAGTCTATCTGAAAGATCAGGCTGCGATGGAGGATTACCTGATCCAGCAGGGCATTGACGGCGCGATGCTGCGTCAGGGCAACGGCGAGGAAATCAACGGTCAGGATCTGGCACGCGTCGTTGATCTAGCCCGCCAGATGCGCCGCGTTCTCGAAGCCTTTCCGACCCACTACCCCCGCCATATTCTGGAACAGGCAGCGATTGCCGGTGCGTTCGTTCCCGGCGTTGTGGATGCGGACCTACAAGGTGTCGCGGACAAGGTGGCGGAACGGCTTAACCTAATCGCGCTGGAATGGGAGCGCGGCTGGCAAGGGCGGATCACTCAGGATCACGGTGTCCGGCTTGCCCGCATTTTGCGCGGCGTTGAAGAAGTCCGCACATTGGACGGCCGCATGCTTCGGTCGGGAGAGGCGAAACGCTCTGGCGGATTTACGCAACACCTGCAAGACGTCTACAACCTGCCCGCCAAGCTGGTGCGCAAGGATCGGTCGCAGATGATCTATGGCCCGATGGACTTGCTTGAGGCCATTCTGGCCGAGGGTGAAAAGGGACTGTCGCTTCAGCGTTATAAGGGTTTGGGCGAAATGAATCCGGACCAGCTTTGGGAAACCACGCTTGATCCCGACGCCCGCACACTGCTGCAAGTGCGCGTAGAAGACATGGCCGAAGCGGATGATCTGTTCACGAAACTGATGGGCGACGTGGTCGAACCCCGGCGCGAATTCATCCAGCAGAACGCGCTGAACGTCGAAAACCTCGACTTTTAAGCTACCGTTGACTAGCGCAGGCCCGGTGGGTCTGTGCTGGTCGCGTCAGCGATGCGATACGGATCCGGTTCAAACGGCAGACGGCGTCTATCCCAAGTGACCCCTTCGCGAACAACGCGAGCGGGTGCCCCAACGGCCAAAGAATGCGCAGGAATGTCCCCCAGCACCATGGCACGGCTGCCGACAATCGAATGCTGCCCAATGCGCGCACCCTTCATCACACGCACGCCTTGCGCCAACCAGACATGATCGCCAATTTCGATATCCCTTGGCGGATTCAACCGTTTGCCCGTCTCCATATCCAGAATGGAATGCATATCGCTCACATCCATCGCGATATCACCTGACAGCATACAATCCTCGCCCAATGTGATCGCACCCGCTTCGTGCAGGGTGATCTGCGCCATCATCATGGTCGTGAGATTGCCGATCCGAATATGACTATCCGTAGCGCGGCACCGCAACGAACCGGCCAGATTGCACCCGTCACCGATCTGGATTGAACTGCGATGATTGCGCAGCTCGATCATACCGCCCGCTATCACAGCATTTTCTCCTATTGTCAGATGGTTATGGCTTCCGCGTAGGGCAATTCGCACCCCCGGTCCAACCCGGGCAGAGGGCGCTATGTCGATCCGGTTGTTCTGCCCCCTGTCGTCAATCGCCGCGTTAAGCATCTGCATCCTGACCATCAGGCTGCCGGTTCACTGGTCTGATCACATTAACGCCCCCTTAAGCTTGCGCGTGCTGATCTGGGATCACCTTCATATCCTAGATTCGAAAAGACTGATTTTGTATAAACAACTCAACGCTCTTTTTGCCCGCTACATCGCCGCGCATCTTCATGCGCGCGGCACGCCCCGCGGTATTCATGCGCCCGACGGAAGCATGATCGGCGCAATCGACATTATTTCGCTCGCCGATGGGCAAATTCGGCTTGCTGGCTGGACGCTTGCCGATGATGTCGTGCTTCACATGAACGGGGTCAAGGCCGCCACCAAACCTGGCCTGCGTCGCGACGACGTGGCCAAGATTTACGGGCATGATCCACTAACCGGCTTTGATCTGGTTCATCCGCTGGGACCGGTTGGTCTGGCCGAAATCACCCGCTTTGGTGTCGAATTTCATCGCAACGGCCTGCCCGAAGCGCCGATCCCAGTTTCGTTGACCCTGAACCGCGTGCGGATTGTGCAAATGATGCTGATCGTTCGATTTTGTCTGGCGGTCTGCGCGCAACTGCCCGCCTTGTGTGGATGGCTGACGACACGAAACCCCAATTATCGCACCCGGATCAAACAAGGGCTGCAACTGACCGCGCTTCCCCCCGCAAGAGAACTTGATCCCGATCTGTTTCGAAAGACCGCAGAGCGCATATTGCCCGCTGGTTCAGTGACGATCGTCATGCCGGTCTACAACGCATTTGACCTGCTGAAACAATGCCTGACACGGATTGAAAATCACACCGATCTAAAATGGCGACTGATACTGATCGAAGACTGTTCGACAGACCCATGCGTGCGACCGTACCTGAGGGAATGGCAAATGCAGCGGCGGGATCAGGTTATCCTTCTGGAAAACAAAGACAATCTGGGGTTTATCCAAAGCGTTAACCGCGGCTTTGAAAAGGCAGTTCTATGGGGCGATCCGGTGGTTCTTTTAAACACAGACGCCTTGGTGCCCGCTGACTGGGCCAGCCGCCTGCTGGCACCCATGTTCACCAACAAGGACGTGGCGACAGTGACGCCCATGTCCAACGATGCGGAAATCTTTACGGTACCGGTAATCTGCGCCCCCACTGGCTTGGCGGCCACTCAGGGTGACAAAATCGACAAGGTCGCAGCCACCCTCAATCCCTACTGTGAAATAGCACAGGCCCCCACGGGGGTCGGCTTCTGCATGGCGATCAACATGCGGTATCTTTCAAAATTACCGGTTCTCGATATATCCTTCGGCAAAGGCTATGGCGAAGAGGTGGACTGGTGTCAGCGCGTCAGCGCCATGGGCGGAAAACACCTTTGCGCCAACACCTTGTTTGTCGAACATCGGGGCGGACAAAGCTTTGGCACTGCGGAAAAGCGGCGGCTGATTGCGAAAAATAACCTCATAATAACAAAGCGTTACCCTCAGTATGACATGGATGTACAGCGCTTCGTTCAGTCAGACCCGCTTCGATCAACACGGCTTGCTTTGGCGTTGGCATGGATCGGTGCACAAGACGGCTATCCGGTGTCAATCTATCTGGCGCACAGCATGGGTGGCGGGGCTGAGGCTTATCTGCAGGACAGGATCAGGCGAAAGCACCATGCAAAGGGGCGATCTGCGGTCATTTTGCGCGTCGGTGGCCGCAAACGTTGGCAGCTTGAACTCCTGACTCCCAACGGT
>JAGXHB010000063.1 GCA_024636425.1 Roseobacter sp. | reverse complement strand
TCCTCGGACCATGACACCACTTTCACATATCCGCAATTTTTCCATTGTCGCCCACATTGACCACGGGAAATCCACGCTCGCTGACCGGCTCATTCAGGAGACGAACACCGTCTCCCTGCGCGACATGAAAGAGCAGATGCTCGACAGCATGGACATCGAACGGGAACGGGGCATCACGATCAAGGCCCAGACGGTGCGGATCAACTACACCGCCAAGAATGGCGAGGAATACATCCTCAATCTGATCGATACCCCCGGCCACGTCGATTTCGCCTATGAGGTCAGCCGGTCCATGCGCGCCGTCGAAGGGTCGCTGCTGGTCGTGGACAGTACCCAGGGCGTCGAAGCGCAGACGCTTGCGAATGTCTATCACGCGCTGGACGCAGACCACGAGATCGTGCCGGTCCTGAACAAGATCGACCTGCCCGCCACCGATTGTGACCGCGTTGCCGAACAGATCGAAGATGTGATCGGCATTGATGCGTCCAACGCGATCCGCGTGTCTGCCAAGACGGGCGAGGGCATCGTGGAAACGCTCGAAGCGATCGTGCACCGTTTGCCCGCGCCCAAAGGTACGCTGGATGCGCCGCTCAAGGCGATGCTGGTGGACAGCTGGTATGACAGCTATCTCGGGGTGATCGTTCTGGTGCGCATCATGGACGGTCAGCTCAAAAAGGGCGACCGCATCCGCATGATGCAAAATGGCTCGGTTCACCATGTCGACCGCATCGGTGTCTTCCGCCCTGCGATGACGGAAATCGACAGTCTCAATCCGGGCGAGATCGGGTTTCTGACCGCGTCGATCAAGCAGGTCCGCGATACCCGCGTGGGCGATACCATTACGCATGAGAAAAAAGGCACCGACAAAGCGTTGCCCGGCTTCAAGCCGTCGCAGCCGGTGGTGTTCTGCGGGCTGTTCCCCGTCGATGCGGCCGAATTCGAAGACCTGCGCGACAGCATCGAGAAACTGGCGCTGAACGATGCCTCTTTCAGCTTCGAGATGGAGACATCCGCAGCACTCGGTTTTGGGTTCCGCTGTGGCTTTCTGGGGCTTTTGCACCTCGAGGTGATCCGCGACCGGATCGAACGCGAATATGACATCGACCTGATCACCACCGCGCCAAGCGTGATTTATGACATCCACATGAAGGATGGCTCCGTGCAGCAATTGCACAACCCCGCCGACATGCCCGACATGACCTATGTTGACCACATCGAAGAGCCGCGCATCAAGGCGACCATTCTGGTGCCCGACGATTATCTGGGCGACGTGCTCAAGCTGTGTCAGGACCGGCGCGGCATGCAGCTTGATCTGACCTATGCGGGCAGCCGTGCGATGGTGGTCTATGATCTGCCGCTGAACGAGGTCGTGTTCGATTTCTACGACCGTCTGAAATCGGTGACCAAAGGCTATGCGTCCTTCGACTACCAGATGATCGGCTACCGTCAGGACGCGTTGGTGAAGATGTCGATCCTGGTGAATGACGAACCCGTCGATGCGCTGTCAACGATGGTGCACCGTGACCGCGCGGAAACGCGGGGCCGTGCGATGGTCGAAAAGCTCAAGGATCTGATCCCGCGCCACATGTTCAAGATCCCGATCCAAGCGGCGATCGGCGGCAAGGTGATCGCCCGCGAGACGCTCTCCGCGATGCGCAAGGACGTTACCGCCAAGTGTTATGGCGGCGACGCGTCGCGCAAACGCAAGCTGCTGGACAAGCAGAAAGCGGGCAAGAAAAAGATGCGCCAGTTCGGCAAGGTGGATATTCCGCAGGAAGCCTTCATCTCTGCGCTGAAGATGGACGGATAAGCGTATCTGTGGCGGGCAGGGAAAACCCACCCGCACACCGGAAATCTGTCGGCGCTCAGTGCAACCCGTGGGATGTTGCTACCGGTCCGATTTCACCTGCAAAGCGTCGATTTTCTCCGACGCCTCCGCCTTGGTCAGATCGGGGTCAAACTCTTCGCCCGCTTCTTCACATAGCGTCTTGAGGTAGCTTGCCTGCGCCCCCGTCATTGCCTCGTCCCCGGTCACCCAATCGTCGGGCTCCTTGACGGCATTTCCAGTGGGGTTGCTTTTGGGGTTCTCATTCATGTTGTTCTCCTTGTGTTCCATGGTGGAACGCCATGGGGGCCGGTAGGGTTCCGCTTGCCCGTAAGACCTTTGCCGCGCGGGATTTCTATTCCCAAGGCAACCGAAAAGCGCTAGGGCGATGCCATGACATGCCCCCTTTGCACAGCAGATGCCCCGCTTATCGCCGTCGCCGTCACAGGTGGCGCCGCCGAAGCAAGTATTGATATTTGCGCCCCCTGCGGTGATCTGCAGACGCCCGCCGACCATTTCCGTCCTCTCGCGTCGACGATGTGGTCGGAGGATCCCGCCGTTCAGGTCTACGCGGCACGGACGCTCAAGCGGCTTGACACCGACTGGGCGACGGATCTGGCAGAGCAGCTTTATCTTGATGATGAAACCCGTGCGTGGGCCGACAATGTACCGCAGGAAAGCAATCACAAGGACAGCAACGGGCAACCTCTTGCCGCCGGCGACACGGTCGTTCTGATCAAGGATCTGCCCGTAAAAGGTGGTGGCTTCACGGCCAAGCGGGGCACGGCGGTGCACCGTATCTCGCTGGTTGCTGACAATCCCGCCCATATCGAAGGGCGCGTCGAGGGGCAGCGGATCGTCATCCTGACCGAGTTCGTCAAGAAGCGCTAAGGCAGGTCACGCAGGTTTGCCGGTGTCGCCCCGTGGTCCAGCAGGGTTTTCAGGCAGGTCTCGGTAAACTGCCACACGTCCGCATCATGGACCAGATGATGCGTCAGAAACCCAAGCGGCTCGGTCGCATCTGCATTGCCTGACCGCCGGTCTTTCAGCAAGCCCACGATGCCCGCCACAAGATCCTGTGGCGGGACAAGGCCGCGCCCGCCGCGCCAGTGGATTGGGTCGATATGGGTGTTGATCTGCACCAGCCCTCCGGCCGCCAGCCGCGATCTGCGCGGCAGATACGTTGATACCCCGACATAACCCGCCTGCGCCAACCCCGGCAGCAGACTGTCATGCAGCCGATTCCACGGTGGCACGAAAACCGGCAGCACCTGATCTTGAAACAGCGCCTGCATCCGTGCCAGCGCCGCTGCCGCCTCGGGCAGGGCATCCGGCCGGGGGTGGCCGAATTCGGCATTCTTGGCCCCCTCGGGTGCGTGGCTGATGTGCTGCCAGCCGTGCACCAGTGGAATGACCGCGTCATGCTCTGCGGTAAAGCGGGGCAGGTCCGCGCTAGCCAGCTTGGGGATGACTGCAAGATGCACAGGCAGCGCCAGATCCTCGGCCAGCCGCGTCAGCCGGTCCAGCGCGGGGGTGGGCGTCACCGCATCATCGTCACGCCACCACAAGGGCAGGTGCCGCCCTTCGGCCCGCCACAGGGCCAGTTCCGTCGTCAAAGGATGCCAGTCCACAGTCATGTCATCGCCTGCCGCAGGCGCGTGGTGATCTCCACGCTTCGGCCCGCTCCGTCAAAGCCGTCGTGGCGCGCGGGTCTTGCCGGGGCGTCCAGAACGTGGCGCAACGCATCCAGCAAGCTTTCTGCAGTCAGGTCGGCGTTGCGCAGAACCGTGATCCCGTCCAGCTGCGCCAAGGCGTCAGCGCGCAAGCCTTGTTCAACTTCGTGTCCGGCATCGAAGGGCACAAATACGGCGCGCGCACCGCTTTGCAACACATCAAGCGCCGTGTTGTAGCCGCACAAGGAAACCGACGCAGCCGCATGGTAGAGCATCTGCCGGAACTCGGGGCGCGCAGGCTCTATCAGCACATGATCGGGCGCGTCCCGCATCAGCCTGGCACTGCGCGGCGCGGCATCCTGACCGCCCAGCAACAGCCGCCAGCGGTAAGTTGTGTCGCGGGCTGCAGCATCAAGGCAGGTGTTGAACAGATGGGTGCCGACATCGCCTCCCCCCGCGCTCACGACAATCTCACCCTGTGCCAGCCTATCCGGATGCGGGCCGGCGGGTGATGGTGCCACGAAACCGGTATAGTGCAGCCGGGACGTCAAAGCGTCCGAGACCGGCCAGCTTATGTCGAGCGGAGTGACCTGCGGGTCGGAATGGACCAGCACAGCGTCGTAGAACTGTGCGACAAGATCATCGGCAAGCGCGGCTTTCGCAGGTTTCGAGGGCGGCGCAAGTATATCGCGGATCGAGGCGCAGATCAGCGGCCTTACCGGCAGGGCATGGGCGGCTTCGAGGGCGGCGATGAACTCTACCTTCAGGGTGCGGCGGCCAAAGGGAAACAGCTCCGTCACCAGAAGATCCGGTGCATCTGTTGCAATGTGCTCCCGAAGCATGTCGCGCCGGTCCTGCAAAAGCTGCTCCGTCGCCACTGCACCCTCGCGGTCAAGCAGGCGCGCGAAATCGACCCCGTCTGACCGCAGCGGCGGCAGTTGCACAAACCTGACCCCATTGTGGTCAAGCTGAGGCGCGGGCATCCCGCCAGAGACAACCGTGGCGCTGTGGCCCGCCTGCCCGAAGGCGCGCGCCAGCGTCAAGGCGCGCGCCAGATGGCCGGTGCCCAGCAGGTGTGTGACGATGATGGTAACCTTCATCAGCGGTGCTCCAGTCTCAGAGGGTCGGGCAGCGCCCGCCATTGGGTCTGCCCGATCTCGATCAGATAGAGCCGGTTCCGCTTGATCTGAAAGGGCGGCGGCCCGTCAAAGTTCCATCCCGTCGCCTGCGCCAGCAGCACCCGCATCACGCCGATGTGGCAGATCGCAACGGTATCGCGGGGCAGGGCGCTGGCCCACGGCAGCAGCCGTTCGCGCAGATCTGCGGGGCTTTCGCCCTCGGGCGGCGAGAAATGCCATCCCCAGTTATCAACGTCGCAAAATCCGCTGGCGGGATCGGCCTTGAGGTCCAGCCCGCGCCTGCCTTCCCAAATGCCCCAATCCATCTCGATCAATGCGGGCTCAACCTTTGGGTCGCGCCCTGCCACGGCGCGCGCAGTGTCCACGGCGCGCAGCAAAGGGCTTGCGACCAGATCGGCCTGATCCCAAGGCTCCGGCAAGCGTTGCGCGGCAAGATGCAGGCGGGCGTCATTGTCGAGGGGCCGGTCGGTGCGGCCTTGGATCCGGCCCGCCCGGTTCCAGTCAGTATGCCCGTGGCGCAGCAGGGCCAGCCGGATCATGGGCGTACCCCGCAGGCGGCCAGTCCGTCCAGCAGCGTGTTCGCAGCCGCAGGCAGCAGATGATGTGCGGTGACATGTGCGCGTGCGCGTCTGCCACGCTCGGCCCGAAGCGTCGCGTCTGACAGCAGATCCTGCAGTGCAGCGGCAAGCGCGGCAGAGCCTGCGTCGGGCGTGGGATAATCTGCCGGTGCCAATACATCGCGGACGCCGGGTCGGTCCTGAGCGACGACAGGCAGACCGGCCGCCTGCGCCTCCAGATAGGCAAGGCCAAATGCCTCGTTCACGCCGGGCCAGAACAGCAGCGACGCGCGGGCATAGACATCGGATAACTCTGCTTCGTTCAACTGCCCCAAGAACCGCACCCGATCCCCGAAGGGGGCCATCAATGACGCAACAGCCTCACGTGCAGGGCCCTCGCCGGCAATATCAAGCTGCCAGTCGATGTGGGTCAGGCTGGCCAGAGTTTGGGCGATCATGCGGTAGGATGCCAGTTTGTCCCCCTCGCGCAGCATCCCCACGGCCAGCATGGGGCCCTTCAGGGATGACATCGCGGGCACGTCCTCACGCGCCAGAAAGGGCCGCAGATGGATCAGCCTTTGCCTGTGCGGCCTGTCGCGTTCCAGCGTCTCGGCATCCCGGTGGGTCAGGTAAAAGATCACGTCGGCCGCATCGCTTGCGGCCTCTGCCGCCTTGGCGAAAGCGGACCATGGGCCGGTCAGCCGTTTGCGGGCACGACTGGCTTCGACCAGCAGATAGGGGATACCCAAGCCCGCAGCGACCGCTGGCCCGATCAGATCGGGTGCCTTGTAATAGTTGTGATAGGTGACCCACGCCTGCCATTCTTGCTTGCGCCCTTCGGGGATCAGGCGGGCGATTTCTGTCCGTGCCTGAGCAAACAGCCGGGCCTGCGCGACAGGGTTTCCCGCCCCGTCACGGGTG
>JAGXHB010000062.1 GCA_024636425.1 Roseobacter sp. | reverse complement strand
GTTTCTTTATCGACCGCCCTATCTTCGCGTGGGTTCTTTCCATCTTCATCATGGGGATCGGCGTTCTGTCGATCCTGAACCTGCCGATTGCGCAATATCCGCAGATTGCGCCGCCGTCGGTGTCGGTAAATGCGCGCTATCCCGGTGCGTCGGCCCAAACGGTCGCGAACACCGTCACGCAGGTGATCGAACAGCAGATGACCGGCCTTGATGGGCTGCGCTATATCTCGTCCAGTTCGACGACCGAAGGCGGTGCCAGTATCACGCTGACCTTCGAGACAGGGACGGACGTCGACATCGCGCAGGTGCAGGTTCAGAACAAGCTGTCACAGGCGTCAGCACTGTTGCCCGAGCCGGTTCAGCGGCAGGGGATCACGGTGCAGAAATCCTCGGCCGGGTTTTTGATGGTGGTCGCGCTGATTGCGGAAGAGGGTCAGTACGACGCGACCGATCTTGGCGACTATATGAACACCAACATGGTGAACGAAATCAGCCGCGTCGAAGGCGTCGGCAGTGTTCAGGTGTTCGGCGCACAATATGCGATGCGCATATGGCTTGATCCGGTCAAGCTGGCCGCGTTCGAGATGACACCTTCGGATGTGGTGTCTGCCGTTTCAGCGGAGAACGCGCAGATCTCGGCGGGGTCGTTCGGGTCGCGCCCGGCTGTCGAGGGTCAGGCGCTGAACGCGACGATCACCGCACAGTCGCTGCTGACCACGCCCGAGGATTTCCGGCAGATCGTCCTGCGCGCCGAAACCGATGGTGGTCTGGTGTTGCTCAATGATGTTGCCCGCGTTGAAATCGGTGCGGAAACCTATGCGACCATTTCGCGGTACGACCGCAATCCGTCCGCCGGCATGGCGATCAGCCTTGCACCGGGGGCCAACGCACTCGATACCGCCGCCTTGGTGGAAGAGCGTATCGAAGAACTGGCGGGTTTCTTTCCCGACGGCTTTGAATACGTCATCCCCTATGACACCACGCCGTTCGTGAAAATCTCGATCGAAGAGGTCATTAAAACGCTGGTTGAGGCGATCATCCTGGTGTTCATCGTGATGTATCTGTTCTTGCAGAACATCCGTGCAACGCTGATCCCGACGCTGGCTGTCCCGGTTGTTATTCTAGGCACGTTCGGGGTGCTGGCAGCCTTCGGTTTCTCGATCAATACTCTGACGATGCTGGGGATGGTGCTGGCGATCGGCCTGCTTGTGGATGATGCGATCGTGGTGGTCGAAAACGTGGAGCGTATCATGGAGCAGGACCAGATCGGTCCGCTTGAGGCGACGCGAAAGTCGATGGACCAGATCACCGGTGCGCTGATCGGGATTGCCGTGGTGTTGTCGGCGGTGTTTGTTCCGATGGCCTTTTTCCCCGGTTCGACAGGGGTGATTTACAAACAGTTTTCGATCACCATCATCTCTGCGATGACGCTGTCGGTTATCGTGGCTCTGACACTGACGCCCGCACTTTGTGCGACGATGCTGAAACAGGGCACGCATACAAAGAAGCGGGGCTTTTTCGGGCTGTTCAACCGTGGCTTTGACAGAACGGTTGGCGGATATTCCGGCTTTGTCTCGTGGATCGTGCGCCAGCCGCTCAAGGTGGGCTTGGTCTATCTGCTGATCATTGCCGCGGTAATTGCGCTGTTCGTGCGCACGCCGGCCGGGTTCCTGCCTGCTGAAGATCAAGGCACGCTTTTCACGCTTATTCAGGCACCTACAGGGGCCACGGCGGAACGTACGCTCGAGGTCGTCAAACAGGTGGAAGATTACTATCTGGAACAGGAAAGCGACATCGTTGAATCAACCTTCGGCGTCGTCGGGTTCAGCTTTGCGGGGCAGGGACAGAACCTTGGTCTCGCGTTTGTGCGGCTGAAAGACTGGGATGAGCGCAAAGATCCGTCGCAAAGCGTGCAGGCGTTGGCAGGGCGCGCCTTCGGAGCCTTCAGCCAGATTCAGGACGCACAGGTTTTCCCGATCGTGCCCCCATCGGTCAGCGAGTTGGGCAACGTGTCGGGCTTCGATTTCTTCCTGCAAGGACGCAACGGGCAATCTCATGAGCAACTGCTTGAGGCGCGCAATCAACTGCTGGGGCTGGCCGCACAAAGCCCGCTGATCGCCTCTGCCCGTCCCAGCGGGCTTGAAGATGCGTCGCAGTTCAACCTTGATATCGACTGGCGCCGCGCGGGTGCCATGGGGGTGAATGCGACCGATGTGGGCAACCTGCTGACCATCGCCTGGGCCGGGCGATATGTGAACGACTTTGTCGATGATGGACGCATCAAGCGGGTATATGTTCAGGGCGAGGCATCCGCCCGCGCCACCCCTTCAGATCTGGAGAAATGGCGCGTACGTAATGCCAGCGGCGGTCTTGTACCGTTCTCGAACTTCTCCGAAGGAAGCTGGACCTACGGCCCGCAAGGCGTGAACCGCTACAACGGTATCCCCGCGATGCAGATCCAGGGGTCTCCTGCCGAAGGTGTCAGCACCGGTGAAGCAATCGCGGAACTTGAGCGTCTGGTCACACAGCTGCCGCCCGGTTTCCAGATTGCATGGACAGGGCTGTCGCTTGAAGAACAGCAATCCGGCAACCAGGCCCCGCTGCTGTACGCACTGTCCCTTGCCGCGATCTTCCTGTCGCTTGCGGCGCTTTACGAAAGCTGGTCGATCCCCTTTGCCGTCATGCTTGCGATGCCTATCGGTGTCTTGGGTGCCTTGGCCGGGGCGTATCTGGGTGGCTTTGAAAACGGCGTGTTCTTTCAGGTGGGTCTGCTGACGGTCATTGGCCTTACCGGCAAGAACGCGATCCTGATCGTCGAATTTGCCCGAGACCGTCGCGAGGAGGGCGAAAGCATCTTTGACGCAGCTGTCGATGCCGCCAAACAGCGTTTCCGGCCGATCATCATGACGTCGATGGCGTTTTCACTGGGGGTCTTGCCGCTTGTCCTAAGCTCGGGTGCCGGGTCAGGGGGGCGTACTGCCATTGGCGCAGGGGTGTTGGCCGGGACGATTTCCGCGACCGTTCTGGGCGTGCTTTTCGTGCCGTACTTCTTTGCGATGGTTGCACGTCTGGGGGGCAAGAACCCGGACAAATAGCCAACAGCATCATCCCTGATCGCTCCAGGCTTTCCCTCGCGTGATGTTGCGCGGCGGAAAGCTTGCGACCGGTTGACGCAGCCCCTTTGCGAACTAGTTCACGCCGCAAGGCAGGAACCCCAGCGTTCTACGTTCACGCGTCCCACCCATTAAAGGAGCATCCGTCATGATAAGTTTCACCCTTAACGGTAAAGAGGTGAGCGTTGATGCTCCGGACGATACGCCGCTCTTGTGGGTTCTGCGCGACGACATGCGCCTGACCGGTACGAAATTCGGCTGCGGGATCGCGCAATGCGGTGCCTGCACGGTCGAGCTGAACGGGATGACCCGCCGCAGCTGCGTCACCCCGATCTCCATGGTCGAAGGGTCATCCGTCACCACGATCGAAGCGGTTGAGGGCCCCGAGGCGCAAGCGGTGCAGGCTGCATGGGAAGAAATTGATGTTCCCCAATGCGGCTGGTGCCAATCGGGACAGGTGCTGAGCGCCACAGCCTTGCTGCGTGAAAACCGCAATCCGACAGACGAAGACATCGACAACGCCATGGCGGGCAACATCTGCCGCTGCGCCACCTATGTCCGTATCCGGCAGGCGATCAAGAACGCCGCCAAAACATTGGAGGGTTAAGCCATGTCCCACGCTACTCTTTCCCGTCGCGGTTTCCTCGCGACTGCCTCTGCCGGTTTGGTGATCGGTGTTGTGCTGCCTGTCAAATCACGCGCCCAATCGGGTGCTGCGCAGGCGTTCGACCCTTCCAGCGATGCATCCACCTTTGCGCCGAACGCATTCGTGCGTGTCGCGCCCGATGATACCGTCACGGTAATGATCAAGCATATCGAATTTGGTCAGGGTCCGAACACCGGACTTTCAACGCTTGTGGCCGAAGAGCTGGATGCCGACTGGTCCCAGATGCGTGCCGAAAGCGCGCCCGCCGATGACGCGCTTTACGCCAATTCGCTGTTTGGGCTGCAAGGCACCGGCGGATCAACGGCAATGGCAAACTCTTACATGCAGATGCGCAAGGCGGGTGCTGCCGCGCGGGCGATGCTGGTGGATGCTGCCGCCCAAGAGTGGGGGGTGCCTGCCTCGGAGATCACAGTATCCAAGGGCCAGATCGCCCATGCGGCAAGCGGCAAGACATCAGGCTTTGGTGCGCTGGCGGAAAAGGCTGCGACCATGACAGCTCCGGCGGAACCTGTGCTGAAGAAGGCCGCCGACTTTGTGCTGATCGGAACGGATGTGCCCAAGCTTGACACCAAGACCAAGACGAACGGTCAGGCGATGTTCACCATGGATGTCTACCGCGACGGTATGGAAACAGTGGTTGTGGCACACCCTCAGAAAATGGGGGCCGTCGTTGCCAGCTATGACGATGCCGAGGCGATCAACGTTGCCGGTGTGACGGCCATTCGCCAGATTCCGCAAGGCATCGCCGTCTATGCCAAAAACACTGCCGCTGCCCTCAAGGGGCGTGACGCGCTCAAGATCACATGGGATGACAGCAACGCCGAAACCCGGTCGAGTGAAGAAATTTACGCCGATTTTTCGAAAGCTGCCGATGCAGGCGGCCGTTCTGCCGAAGAAGCTGGCGATGCCATGGCAGGGATTGACGGCGCGGCGCAGGTGATCGAGGCCGAATTCCAGTTTCCCTATCTTGCCCATGCCGCACTGGAACCGCTGGATGCGGTGATCGAGATGACCGATGGCAAGGCCGAGCTTTGGATGGGGTCGCAGTTCCCGTCGCTGGATAAACCCACGCTCGCGCAGACGCTGGGGATCGACCCCGCCGATGTTGCGATCAACGTGATGCTGGCGGGTGGCAGTTTCGGGCGGCGCGCACAGCCAACCGCCCATGTCGCCGCCGAAATCGGAGAGATTGCCAAGGCCGCTGGCGGCAATGGGTCGTGGAAACTGCTCTGGACGCGCGAGGATGACATGACGGGCGGTTATTACCGCCCCCTCACGGTCCACAAGATGCGCGGCGGACTGGACGCTGATGGCAATATTGTCGGATGGCATAATGTGGTGGTGAACCAGTCAATCATGGCGGGCGGCCCGATGGCGGCCATGATGCAAGATGGCATGGACCCCACATCCTACGAGGGTGCCACCAAGATGCCCTATGATCTGGCGAACCTGAAGGTAGACTGGGTCCGGCAGGACAGCCCCGTTACAGTGCTATGGTGGCGGTCGGTCGGCCATTCGCACACCGGATATGCGACCGAAGTCTTCCTTGACCAACTGCTTGAAGCGGGCGGCAAGGATCCGGTGCAAGGACGGCTGGACCTGCTGAAAGGCGATATGGGGCGGGACCGCGCCGTGCTGGAAAAGGTCGCCGAGATCGCAGGATGGGACGGCACCAAGGTTCGGGGCGACCGGGGCTATGGCGTTGCCCTGCATGAAAGCTTCAATACCTATGTCGCGCAGATCGTCGAAGTCTCGGACAACAACGGTTTTCCCAAGGTCGAGAAGATCTGGTGCGCCGTTGATTGCGGCATCGCGGTCAACCCCAATGTGATCCGCGCGCAGATCGAAGGCGGGGCCGGCTATGGTCTTGGGTCGGTTCTGTTCGATCAGGTGACGCTCGGCGACGGCGGCACCATTATGGAGCGTAACTTTGACACATACCGCATGCTGCGCATCAACGAGATGCCGGAGGTCGAGGTTGCGATCATCCAAAGCGACAATGACCCCACCGGTATCGGTGAACCCGGCCTGCCCCCTGTCGGCCCTGCCATTGCAAACGCCTGGCGTGCGCTGACGGGTCAGAACATCACAAAACTGCCCTTTACCAAATCTGTCGGAGCGTAATGCCAT
>JAGXHB010000061.1 GCA_024636425.1 Roseobacter sp. | reverse complement strand
CTGATCAAGGCCACGCCGCTGCTGTTCCTTCTGGGCGTCGAAGACATCGTCTATTGGGCGCGTGATCTGGGCGGGGCGAAGACGCCGCGCTTTACCGATTATCCGCATCCTGACTGGCGCATGTGGTATTTTCTGGCGCTGCTGGTGTTCTATCTGTGCTTCACCCGCGTCTCCGAAATCGTGATTGACCGGCTGATGCGCAAGCTGACCAAAGGTCAGGCCACTGCCGGTGGCGAAGCCCAGCGAAAGGCCGCAGCATGAGCTGTTGGGAGACCATCCAATCCTACGGTCTGCGGTCGCTGGGATATGGCGAACGGCTGTTGCCGCGCAGCGACTTCACGCTCTGCGACCAGTTCACGCTGATCGGATCGGGGATGATCTGGAACATCTATTTCGGGTTTTTCGCGCTGATCAGCGGATTCGTTTTCGCGACCGCGCTGGCTGTAGGCAAGGCGCATCCCAGCCCGTGGCTGCGCAAACCGTCCGAATGGTTCATCTTCCTGTTTCGCGGCTCGCCGCTGTTCATCCAGTTCTTTTTTGGCTATTTTCTGTTCCTTAGCCTAAAATCTGTGCATCCGTTCTTTGATGCCTTCACCTCGGCGTGGCTGGGGGCGCTGGTGGTTCTGTTCTTCAACACTTCCGCCTATTCCGCCGAAATCTTCTATGGCGCGCTGCAATCCATCTCGAAAGGTGACACCGAAGCCGCCGATGCCTACGGCATGTCCGGCTGGCCGCGCTTCAAACGGATTGTCTGGCCTACCATGCTGCGTTTGGCTTGGCCCGCCTACACAAACGAGGCGATTTTCCTGTTTCACGCCACCACACTGGTGTTTTTCACGGGCTTCCCTGCGATCCAGCAACGGGGTGATGCGCTCTATTATGCCAGCTATTTCGCAGACAAGACCTTCAATCCCTTCGTGCCTTACCCCATCCTTGCAATGTATTTTATTCTGCTGACGCTGGTGATCATTGGCATGTTCGGGCTGGCCAACCGTCGATTGAACCGTCACCTGCCCCAACAGCAGTCCGGCAAAATTCGCTTGCGTCTTAATCTGATACGGTAGTATCAATTTTTTGATCAAATTATTTGGCGCGTGGGCGCCTGCCGTTGGTTTTCATCGCCCGAAAACTCTTCCTCATGCCCGCCGCTTACAAGGTGAGTTATGAAGAACTGGCTACGCAAACATCCACAGGTCCGCACCATCCGTGTCGCTGCCGCTGATCTGAACGGTCAGGCGCGCGGCAAACGGATCCCCACCCGCTTTGCCGACAAGGTGGTCGAGGACGGCACCCGCTTCCCGATGTCCGTGCTGAACCTTGATATCTGGGGCGAAGACATCGACGACAGCCCGCTGGTGTTCGAGAGCGGCGATGCCGACGGGCTGCTGTTTCCCACCGAACGTGGCTTTCTTCCGATGCCCTGGCTTGACGCGCCCTCTGCCCTGCTGCCGATCTGGATGTTTCATGAAGATGGCCGGCCCTATGCGGGCGATCCGCGCCATGCGCTGCGCGCCGTTCTCGACCGTTTCAAGGATCGCGGGCTGACGCCAGTCTGCGCGGTCGAGCTTGAGTTCTTTCTGATCGACGATTCGGGCCGCAAGCTGCAGGTGCCCCTGTCGCCCCGGTCGGGCAAGCGCCGCAAGGCTGCCGAAACCCTGTCGATCCGCGCGCTGGACCAGTTCGATGAATTTTTCACCGACCTTTATGACGCCTGCGAGGAGATGGACATTCCCGCCGACACCGCCATTTCCGAAGCAGGTCTGGGCCAGTTCGAAATCAACCTGATGCATTGCGACGACGCCCTGCGCGCCGCGGATGACGCGTGGCTGTTCAAGATGCTGGTCAAGGGGTTGGCGCGCCGCCACGGCTTCGCCGCAAGCTTCATGGCGAAACCCTACGAAGACTATCCCGGCTCCGGCCTGCACACGCATTTTTCGGTGCTCGACAAGAACGGCAACAACGTGTTCGACAACGGCGGCCCCGAAGGCACCGCGATCATGCGGCACGCGGTGGCGGGCTGCATCAATGCGATGGCCGGATCCGCGCTGGTCTTTGCGCCCCATGCCAACAGCTTTGACCGCATGGTGCCCGGTGCCCATGCCCCGACCGGCATTTCCTGGGCCTACGAGAACCGCACATCCTCCATTCGCGTCCCGTCGGGCAGTCACAAGGCGCGGCGCATTGAACACCGCGTGTCGGGCGGCGACGTGAACCCCTACCTGATGCTGGCCGCCGTGCTGGGGGCCGCGATCAGCGGCATCGAGGACGGGGTCGAACCGCCCCCGCCCATCACCGGCAACGCCTATGCCGCCGATCTGCCACAAATTCCCGGCGACTGGGAATCCGCGATCAACCTGTTTGAAACCTCGCCCGAGGTCGCCCGGATCTTCGCCCCCGAAATGATCCGCAACTTTATCCTGACCAAGCGGCAGGAACTGCACTACATGCAGGAACTGACTCCGCAAGAGCAGGTCGAAATCTATCTGGACACGGTGTAACCCATGAAAATCGGCATCCTGAAAACCGGTCATCCCCCGGCAGAGCTGCAACCCCTTGTCGGCGACTATGCCGCCGTTTTTGCACGCCTGCTGGACGGGCATGATTTCGAGTTTGTCAGCTGGAACGTGATGGAGCAGGACTATCCCGACGCCATCACCGACGCCGATGGCTGGCTGATCACCGGTTCGCGCCACGGCGCTTACGAGAATCATCCATGGATCCCCCCGCTTGAGGATTTCATCCGCGAGATCTATGCCGATGGCCGCCCGCTGGTGGGCGTCTGTTTCGGGCACCAGATCATCGCGCAAGCCCTTGGCGGCAAGGTCGAGAAATTCGAGGCCGGCTGGTCTGTCGGCAACACCGACTATGTGATCGACGGCAAGACCTATGCGCTGAACGCCTGGCATCAGGATCAGGTCACGGCCTTGCCCAAGGATGCCACCGTCGTCGGAGCGTCGGATTTCTGCGCATATGCGGCGCTGGCCTATGGCGACCGGATCTGGACGATCCAGCCCCACCCCGAATATGAATCGGACTTCATCAGCGGTCTGATTGATACGCGCGGCAAGGGCGTGGTGCCCGACCCGCTGCTCAGCGCCGCCAAGGCGCGGCTCGACGTTCCCAACAACAATCCCGATATGGGCGATCATATCGCCGCCTTCTTCAAGAAAGAGAGACCCTGATGTCCGACTGGATTGACGACCTGCCCCCTGCCGCCCGCGAATACCTTGACGGTAAACGCCTCGACGAAGTCGAATGTATCATCCCCGACCTGCCCGGCATCGCCCGTGGCAAGGCCGTGCCGGCAAGCAAATTCATGCGGCAGGAATATTTCCACCTGCCCGACAGCATCTTTTTCCAGACCATCACTGGCGAATGGGGTGAAGCGGCCGGTGCGGATGGCTTCATCGAGAAAGACATGATCCTGCGCCCCGACATGTCCACCGCGACAGCCGCGCCCTGGACTGCCGACTGGACGTTGCAGGTGATCCATGACGCCTATGACCGCGATGGCGATCCTGTGCCCTACTCCCCCCGGAATGTCCTGAAACGGGTTGTGGCGCTCTACCGCGAGCAAGGCTGGGAGCCCGTCGTTGCCCCCGAGATGGAGTTCTTTCTGGTCGCGCGCAACCTTGATCCGGCCCACGAGATCAAGCCGATGATGGGCCGCTCGGGCCGTCCTGCCGCCGCGCGTCAGGCCTATTCCATGACCGCGGTCGACGAATTCGGGCCGGTCATCGACGACATCTATGACTTCGCCGAAGCGCAGGGCTTTGAAATCGACGGCATCACCCAGGAAGGCGGTGCCGGCCAGCTTGAGATCAACCTGATCCACGGCGACCCCGTGCGTCTGGCGGACGAGGTGTTCTATTTCAAGCGCCTGATCCGCGAAGCCGCGCTGCGCCACGACTGCTATGCCACGTTCATGGCGAAACCGATCGCCAACGAACCGGGCAGCGCCATGCACCTGCACCATTCCGTGCTTGATGTCGAAACCGGCGAGAACATCTTCTCCGGACCGCAAGGGGGCGAAACGGACGCTTTCTACCACTTCATCGCCGGCATGCAGAACCACATGCCCGACGCGCTGGCCGTGCTGGCACCTTACGTCAACAGCTACCGCCGCTACGTCAAGGACCACGCCGCCCCGATCAACCTGGAATGGGGCCGCGACAACCGCACCACAGGCATCCGCGTGCCGCTGTCCAAGCCAAGCTCGCGCCGGGTCGAGAACCGTCTGGCAGGGATGGACTGCAACCCCTATCTTGGGATCGCAGCCTCACTGGCCTGCGGTTATCTGGGCCTGATGGAGCAGAAACGCCCCAAACCCGAATTCAAGGGCGATGCCTATGACGGCGATGGTGACATCCCCCAAGTGCTGGGAGAAGCGCTTGTTCTCTTCGAGGAAGCGACCAAGCTGCGCGACGTGCTCGGCCCCGAATTTGTACGCGTCTACGCCATCGTGAAACGCGCCGAATACGAAGAATTCCTGCATGTCATCTCTCCGTGGGAGCGTGAGCATCTTTTGATGAACGTCTGATCCGGACGAAGGCGCGGATGCCTTCGGCGAGGATTTTAGACCATTTGGAAGCACGGCACGGGAGCCAGTTTGACATGAACCTGCTTTACGCAAACGACAAACGCGGAGAATATCCGCCCAGTTGGTATGCGGCGACCGCGACACCTTGCGCGCCCTATCCCACCCTCAAGGGCGATCACAAGGCTGATGTCTGCGTCGTGGGCGCAGGGTACACCGGACTGTCCGCGGCGCTGCATCTGGCGCAGGCCGGGCGCAGTGTCATCCTGCTTGACGCGCAGCGCGTGGGCTTTGGCGCGTCCGGCCGCAATGGCGGGCAGTTGGGCAGCGGGCAGCGTGTCGAACAGGACGGGCTGGAGAAGATGCTGGGGGCGGATCACGCAGCGACCCTGTGGCAAATGGGCGAAGAGGCCAAGGCGCTGGTCAAGGGGCTGATCGCCGATCACAATATCGACTGCCACCTCAAGCCCGGCGTAGCCTGGACAGCATCCTCAGACAAGGATGTCCGGCATCTGCATGAGCATGCGGCGCATTTGTCGGAGCGCTATGGCTATGACCAGATCGAAACGCTCGATCATGCGGCATTGCAGGATGTCTGCCCTTCGCCCGACTACCGTGGCGGCATTCTGGACATGGGGGCGGCGCATCTTCACCCGCTCAACCTTGCGCTTGGGCTGGCACGTGCTGCCGTCGACGCAGGGGTGCAGATCTTCGAGCGTGCTGCCGTCCACACGATCGACGAAGGCCCCAAGGTCACGCTGCACACCGATGGCGGGCGGGTGGTCGCGGATCATGTCGTGCTGGCCTGCAACGGCTATCTCGGCGGGCTGAACCGCAAGGTTGCCGCGCGGGTCATGCCGATCAACAACTTCATCGCCGCCACAGAGCCCTTGGGCGACCGGATCAAGGACGTCTTACCGCGCGATGTTGCCGTTGCAGACAGCCGTTTCGTGGTGAACTACTTCAGGCTCAGCCAGGATGGCCGGCTGCTTTTCGGCGGCGGGGAAAGCTATGGCTACCGCTTTCCCGAAGACATCGCCGCCAAGGTGCGCGGCCCGATGTCTGTGATCTTCCCGCAGCTCAAGGACGTGCGCATCGACTACGCCTGGGGCGGCACCCTTGCCATCACCCTCAAGCGTCTGCCCTATCTGGCGCGGGTGTCAGGCAATATCCTGTCTGCATCGGGGTATTCGGGACACGGCGTCGGCACCGCCACGCATGCGGGCCAGCTGATCGCCCGCGCCATTCAGGGCGACGGCGACGGCTTCGACACGATGGCCGCGATCCCCGCAACCCCCTTTCCCGGCGGTGCCGCCCTGCGCTCGCCGCTGCTGGCGCTTGCGATGAGCTGGTATTCCCTGCGCGACCGGCTGGGGATCTAGTCACGAAACATTCACAATCCGGGTGACAATAACGCTTGGTTGACGGACACGCTTGTTTTAGGTTGTTGAAAACTAACATTCAGGAATTTGAAATATGACCCTGCCCGACATGCACCGCGCCGAACCCATCCCCGAAGGCGCACGCGCTGAAATCGAACGGCTTTTGCAAAGCGGCGATCTTTTTCGCTACACCGCAGCCTCAGATGCGCCCGTGTCCCTGCTCGAGGCGGAATTTGCTCAGATGATGGGCAGCCGCTACGCGCTGGCCGTGTCATCCTGTTCGGCAGCGCTGTTCTTGTCACTGATGGCGCTGGATCTGCCCGACAACGCACGGGTGATGATACCCGGTTTCACTTTCGCCGCAGTCCCCTCGTCGGTCGTGCATGCCAACTGCCAGCCCGTCCTGTGCGACGTCGCTGACAACTACCGTATCGACATGACGGATTTCACCGCCAAGCTGCCAACGGTCGATGCGGTCATCATCAGCCACATGCGCGGACATACATCGGACATGGACGCGATCATGGCGCTGTGCGACGCGGCAGACATCCCCGTGATCGAAGACGCGGCCCATTCGCTCGGCACCCTCTGGCACGGCAGGAAGATCGGCACCATCGGCAAAATCGGCTGCTTCAGCTTCCAGTCCTACAAGATGATCAACGCCGGCGAAGGCGGGATCATGATCACCGATGATGCCGACCTGATCGCCCGCGCCATCATCATGTCCGGTGCCTACGAGCATAACTGGAAAAAGCACCCCAACATTGCAGAGGCCTGTACGCGCTGGCAGAACAAGCTGCCGCTTTATAACCTGCGGCTCAACAACCTCTCCGCCGCGCTTGTGCGCCCGCAACTGGCCGAACTGCCGCGCCGTGTGGCGGACGGTCTGCGCAACCACGACCATGTCGCGGAAAAGCTTAACGCCTCCCCCTTCATCGACGTGCCCGCCCCGCTCCCCCCTGAGACCCGCGCACCGGATTCCATCCAGTTCAACATGGTCGGACTGGATGATGCCACGATCCGCGCCTTCGCAGCAGCCGCAGCGGCTGCGGGCGTCAAGGTGCAGGTTTTCGGCCAAAGCACCGACAATGCGCGCGCCTTCTGGAACTGGCAATTCATCAAGGATCTGCCCGAGCTGCCGAAAGCCCGCAAGATGCTGATGTCCGCCTGCGATGTCCGGTTGCCAGTGCATCTTTCGGTCTCGGACCTTGATACCGTGAGTGACATCCTGCTTGACGCGGTTGCGGCCGTCACCAACGCCGAAGCAGCCTGACCCGCTGCTTCATTTCGCCGGATAAACTCCCTCCGGAGGCATCCGGAGGCCACGAAAAAGCCCACCCTCGCAAGGGTGGGCTCACATCAGCCGGATCATCTGAAAATCATGTCGCGCGATAGCGCGTCCGCCGGATCACTTCAATTTTGACAGCTTTTCCTGCAAGTCGCTCAACTGCTTCTTGATCGCCTCAAGGCTTTCGTCCTGATCGCCCTTGGCGGGCGTCCCCTTTTCGGACGGGGTCATGCCCGGCCAGGCTTGCGGCAAAGATCCGGTCATCGCCTTCATGAACGCTTCCTGCTGGGCTTGCATGACCTCGAAGCCGGGCATCTTGGACATGGGATTGATCGTGTTCATGTTCTCCAGCACCCGCGACTGACCGTCGCGCAGCATATCGAACGAGGCCTGCAGGAATTGCGGCACCACGCTGGCACCCGGGGTCATATAGCTGCGCACCAGATCGTTCAGCACATCTACCGGCAGAACGGATTCACCACGGCTTTCGTGTTCGGCGATGATCTGCAGCAGATATTGGCGCGTCAGGTCGTCGCCTGATTTCAGATCGACGATCTGGACCTCGCGGCCATCGCGGATGAAGCCTGAAATATCCTCCAGCGTGACATAGTCGCTCGTCTCGGTGTTATAGAGCCGGCGGCTGGCATATCGTTTGATCAGCAGGGGTTTCGCTTTTTCGGCCATGATGGATCCTCCCCAAAATACATGCTGCAGTGCAGCCTAGGGCAGCGCAATGCAAAAAGAAAGGGCAGGCTTTTGCAAGCCCGCCCTGACACTCATGAAACACTTGAGCCGGTTGCGAATTACTTCGCAGCGGCTTTCTTGGTTGCCGCTGTCGCGTCGTCTGTGGCTTTTTTCACAGCTTTCGACGCTTCGTCGGACATGTCCTTGCCGGCAGCCATCATCAGCTCGACCGTGTCCATCTGGACTTTCTTGGCGATCTCGGCGAAGGCGGCCATGTGCTCGGCTGCGACTTCGGCAGAAGCGGATGTGAATTCGGTCATCGCCTTTGCGTAGTCAGCAGGCTCGGACTTGGCTTTTGTCATTTCGCTCATCTTGGCAAGCGTGTCTTTCTGCCATTTTGTCGAAATCTCGGCGGATTTCTCGGCAGCGGACAGGGCAACGCCGGACAGCTTTTCGTTCAGGGTCGCTGTTGTTTTGAACGCGTCGTTCATCGCTGTTGTGTCAACGGGGAACGCGCCCATCATGTCTTTCATCATCGCGGCGATATCAGGTGTCTTGGTCATGATAACTCTCTTTCGTGGTTAGGTGACGCGGCGTCAGCCGCTTTGCTGTGATGCACCCTACATAGATGCTGCAGTGCGGCATTTCAAGTTTTTTCTGCATCGCAGCATTTCCGGAATCCTCTGCGAAAAAAAAGAACAATCAGATCAATCTGTTGCCTTTCTGGCCACATAGGTGCCGGGCGCATCACAGATGATTTCCTGACCATTGTCGCCCGGTTTCCGGGCATCAACCTGCTTTCCCGCCTGATTCTTCAGCCATTCGCCCCATCGCGGCCACCACGAGCCGCTGTGAAATTGAGCACTCTCAAGCCAGTCGCCATGGTCCAGCGACAGATCGTCGTTCACATAATGCCCGTACTTGCCTTTGCTCGGGGGGTTCACGATCCCCGCGATATGGCCGGACTGGGTCATGATGAATGTCTTGTCATTGCTGCCCATCTGCTGGACGCCGCGGAAACTGTCCTTCCAGGGGGCAATGTGATCGGTTTCACAGCCCACGGCGATCAGCGGCACATCGATGTCTCCAAGTTCGAGGTGATGCCCCAGCAGATCAAAGCCCCCGTCCGCCAGCTTGTTCTGCTGGCACAGCCCCCGCAGATATTCCATGGCCATCTTTTCGGGCAGGTTCGCCCCGTCCCCGTTCCAGTACAGCAGATCGAACGCGGGCGGCGTATCGCCCAGCATGTAGCTTTTGATCGCAGGCCCATAGACCAGATCGTTCGAGCGCAGAAACGAGAACGTCCGCGCCATGATGATCGACGGCAAGATCCCCTTGTCTTTGGTTTCGGCTTCGATCCCGTCGATGAAATCGTCGGTCAGGAAGGGCTGGAACTCCCCCTGATCGGAAAAATCCGTCAGCGCCGTAAAGAAGGTTGCGGACTTCACCGATTTGTCGCCGCGCTGTTTCATCAGCGACAGGGTCAGCGACAGCGTGGTGCCCGCGATGCAATAGCCGACCGCGTTGACCTTCTTTTCGCCGGTGATCTTCTTGACCTCGTCAATGGCGCGCAGGAAACCTTCTTCGATATAGTCGCCCATGCCCACCTCGCGGTAGCTGGCGTCCGGATTGACCCATGAGACCATGAACAGGGTATAGCCCTGATCCACGATCCATTTGACCAGACTGTTCTGCTCTTTCAGATCAAGAATGTAGTATTTGTTGATCCACGGCGGGAAAATCACGATCGGCGTGGCATGCACCTTTTCGGTGCTGGGGCTGTACTGGATCAGCTCGAACATGCGGTTGCGAAACACCACCTTGCCCGGCGACGTGGCGATGTTGCGGCCCAGCTCAAACGCGTTTTCATCGGCCAGACGCACGACCAGTTCGCCGTTGTTCGCCTCCAGATCCGCGATCAGATTCTCCAGCCCCTTGATCAGGCTTTCGCCTTCGGTTTCCACAGCACGCTCCAGCGCGTCGGGGTTGGTCGCAAGAAAGTTGGTCGGGCTCATCATGTCGATGATCTGGCGGCTGAAATACTGCAACCGCTGCTTTTCGCGCGGATCAAGGTCGCTGACTTCGCTGACAGCGGTCTGTAACGCTTCTGCGTTGATCAGGTACTGCTGCTTTATGAAGTTGAAATAGGGGTGGCTTTCCCACAAGGGGTTGGCAAAGCGGCGATCGTTGTTGGCGGTCTTGTCCTCGGGTGCTTCCAGCTTGCCCTTGGCCAGCGCCTGCTGCGCTTCCATGAAATGGGACATGGTCTTGCCCCAAAACGCGACCTGATGCTCGATCAGCTTGGCCGGGTTATGCACTGCTTCGGTCCAGTAGGATTGCGCCGCTTTGGTAAACAACTCCTGATTCGGCGCATCAAGGCTCGCCTGATGCGTCTCCCGGCCCACCATGATTTGTGACAACCGCGCGGCAAGAGCTTCGACTTTGCCCATGTTCTCGGTCATCCGCGCAAGCGCAGCAGCACTCTCGTCAGGCAGATTTGTTGTTTTTGTTGTCATGATAACCAATCCTCCCTATGTTTGCAGATGCAGCATCGCGCCGACCAGCCTGAGAGGGGATCGGCGGAGCGCCCACCTACAGGGCCAACCAAAAGGAGACCCCTCATGAAGTATATGGCATCTTACGATCTAATGGAAACAATCCGGAACACCAATCAATGGCTTGGTGCGACCGCGCAGGCGATGGCGTCCTACCCGGCGTTTGCCGCAGTCCCGAACCCGGCGCTGAACTGGATGGCCGCGTGGGGCGAAGTCACCGAACGCAGTTTCGCCCGCATGGTGGTCAAGCCTGACTGGAACATTCCACCGATGGTGGGTGCCGACGGTGCCGACCATCCTGTGATGATCGAGAAAGAGATCGAGGGCCCCTTCGGTGATCTGGTCCATTTCGTCGTTCAGGGCCGCGAGCTGCCCAAGCGCAAGATCCTGCTGGTCGCACCGATGTCGGGACACTATGCGACGCTGTTGCGTAAAACCGTGATCAGCCTGATCCCCGACGCCGATCTTTACATCACCGACTGGCACAATGCCCGCGACATCCCCGTCAGCGCCGGCAAGTTCGACGTCGAGGATTACACCCTCTATCTGGTGAACTACATGCGCCACCTTGGCCCCGACGTGCATGTCATCGCCGTCTGCCAGCCTGCGCCGCTGACGCTCGCCGCCACGGCCTATCTGGCCGAGGAAGAGCCGGATGCGCAACCCAGCTCCCTGACCCTGATCGGCGGCCCCATCGACACGGAGGCCGCCCCGACCGAGGTGACCGATTTCGGCCACCGCGTGGAGATGGGGCATCTGAAGGAAATGATGATCCAGCGCGTCGGCTTCAAACACAAGGGCGTTGGCCGCAAGGTCTATCCGGGTCTGTTGCAGCTCAATTCCTTCATCACCATGAACATGGAGACGCACACCAAGGCGTTCCGTGACCAGATCATGCGCACCGCCCAAGGTGAGGCCAGCGATTTCGACAAGCACAACAGCTTCTATGACGAATACCTTGCCGTGATGGACATGCCCGCCGAATTCTATCTCTCCACGGTGGAGCGTATCTTCAAGAACAACGAAATCGGCCACAACGCCTTCACCGTCGCGGGCAAGCCTGTCGATATCGGCAAGATCACGACTGTCGCGGTCAAGACCGTCGAAGGCACGAAAGACGACATTTCAGCGCCCGGTCAGTGCGTCGCAGCCCTTGATCTGTGCACCGGCCTGCCCGACAGCAAAAAGGCGAGCCATCTCGAAGACGGAGCCGGTCACTACGGCATCTTCGCGGGCAGCAGCTGGCGCAACAACATCCGGCCACTGGTGCTGAAGTTCATTGACGACAACCAGAACGGGGCCAGCGAAAAGAGCGCTGTAAAAAAGAACGCTGCGAACAAGAACGCGGCCGCGTGAATGGGCAAAGCGCCGCGCGACGTCTCCTTTAGCTGCGGATGCGGCACCGTTCAGGGGATCGTGCGCGGCGCGTCCCCCTCGACGGGCACGCATGTCGCCTGCTATTGCACCGATTGTCGCGTGGCCGAACTCTATGCGGACCAGCCCGACCCGCTCTCCAAGCCGGTGCATTTGTTCCAGACCTCGCCCGACCGCATCGTATTCACCCAAGGGGCTGACAGGATCGCGGTGTTTTCCTTTGGCCCCCGCAATATCCTGCGCTGGCATGCGTCCTGCTGCGGGTCCGTTCTGGCCAATACGCTGCGCAATCCCAAGATCGCGTTTGCGAGCATCCGCACCCCGCTGCTTTCCGATCAGGACGCGATAGGCAAAGTTGTCACAAAGGCGTTCATGCCCAATCCGGGTGGCAAACCCAAGCACAAGGGCATGACGCCTTTCGTGTGGCGCATGTTTTCACAAACTGTGGCAAGCCGGCTGTCCGGCCACTGGCGGAACACACCGTTTTTCAACCCAGAGACGCTGGAACCGGTTGCACCTGTTACCGTCGTGGACCCCGACAGGCGTCGCGAGATTATGGCAAGTCTGCGCTGACCGGCCCTTCAGCTTAGCACCAGTGGCATCTTCATCCAGTCCAGCAGCGCCCCGGTGCTTGCCTGTGGCTGTTCCAGCGTCGGTAAATGGCCAGCGTCGTCGATCACGGTCAATCGCGCATTCGGGATCAGTTCGGCCATAAAGCTTTGGCGCTTGACCGGATTGATCTTGTCGAAAGCCCCGCACATCACCAGCGCAGGAACTTTGCATTTGCGCAAGACTGCCTGCTGGTCGCGGCAGCGCTGCATCGCGCGCGCCTGCCTGACATAGACTTCGGGCCCAAGCGTATCTGCCATATCCAGCACAATATCCATCACCGTGGCACGGTCGGGTCCGGGTGCCAGATAGGTCGGCTGCACCTCGGCGCGCATCACCTCTGACATCTTGCCGGACCGCGCCTTGACGATCAGCATTTCGCGCGCGGCAGCGGCTTGCGGGGTTTCGGCCAGCGGGCTGGTATCGATCAGCGCGATCCTGCTGATGCGGTCGGGCGCACGCCGCAAAAGCTCGAGGGCGACCATCCCCCCCAGCCCCAAACCGGCAAGCGCAAAGCGTTTGGGCAACTGGTCCAGCAGGTTCGACGCGATTTCCTCGATCCGCTCGCCTTGGGTCACGGGGGCGACCGTCACGGCCATAAAGGCAGAAAGCTCCGCGATCTGGGGCCAGAACACGCGGGCATCGCACATCAGGCCCGGCAACAGGACCAGCGGTTCAGACATCGGTGGTCCTGGGGCTGCGCATCTTCGCCTCTTGCTTTTTTTCTGCACGTTTGGCGTAACACATCACGGATGGCGGATGCCGCGCAAGGGCGGAAAGTCATGATACCGCGCCCGCCGCGCCGCGGCGGTCTCGACCGGGTCATCCCCCGCGCGCAAAAGCATCCCGCGAGGCGCGATATAGCTGGAAATCGTGCGCAACGGCCTTGGCCGCCACACAAGGTTGAAGGCCGCGAGTTTGGGGAAAAACCACATCTCGGAATAGGGCAGATGGTCATGCACCCACCACGCCAGATCGCGCCAGTCGCGGCCCTTGGCATACTGATCCGCAAACCACGGCACCACGACCGACGCCCCCGCGACGGCATCGGCACCCCCGCCCCGGTCCCAGACATGACATTCGATCGGGTTGTCGGTCGCCGCACAGTTCAGCCGGTGCCGGTTGCCATAATCATTCAGCGCCCGCGACCGGTAGCCTGACCGCAGCGCAATCCGGCCAAAGGTCTCCTCCAGCGGGTCCAGAAGTTCTGTGCAGAGCGCACGGCCGTTTTCAACCGCAAGATCGGGATCGTCAGGGATGTTCGGCACCCCGTGAAAGCCCGAAATCTCGGAGTACAGGAAGTCGCGCATGAAGAAGTGCCGCGACAGCCGGACGCGGCCCACCGTCTCAAGGCTCCACATGCTGGCCGGTCTACGCACCGGCCCCGGCATGCAAGACGTCCTCGACCGCGCGGATCAGCAGGTCAAGGCAGCGCCCGTCCGAAAACCGGTGATCGGCGTCCTTGACCAGTTGAAGCTGCATGTCATCGCCTTGCGCGTGTTCCAGCAACCGCACGGCTGTCGCGACGCTCACGGCAGTGTCGGCGGTGCCTTGCAGCATCCGCGTCGGGAACGGCAGGTCAAGCGGGGCACGCAGGACAAGCTGCGCGCGCCCGTCCTCGATCATCCGCTTGGTGATGATGTAAGGCTCCATATAGTCGGAGGGGAGTTCAACCTGTCCCTCGCTCTCCAACTGTTGCCGTTGCGCCTCGGTGAAACTCGCGAAATAGCCGTCTTCGGTAAAATCAGGTGCCGCGGCGATCGTGACCAGACCCGCGATCCGCTCTGGCTGTGCGCGCGCCAGCAACAACGCCTGCCAGCCGCCCATGGAGGATCCCACCGGCACGATCGGCCCCTGCGTCAGGGCGCTGACCGCCGCCACCGTGTCCTGCGCCCAATCCCCGATGCAGCCGTCGGTGAACTGCCCGGAGGATTGACCGTGCCCCGAATAATCGAACCGCAGGAACGCCCGACCGCACCCGCGCGCCCAAGCTTCCAGAAACACTGCCTTGGTGCCTTCCATATCGGATTTCAGCCCGCCCAGAAATACCACGCAAGGCCCCTCGCCCGGTGTCAGGTGATAGGCCAGCCGACGCCCCTCAGGCGTAACGAGATACGAGGCGTGCGTCATCCGCCGAGGTATGCGCCCTTGGAGGGGCGGTAAAAGATCTTCTGGTTGTGCAGACGCCCCAGCAGATCATCGATCTTGCGCAGCGTCTCGTCTGCCGCGTCGGGGGGCATCATTTCCTGCGTGCCGTCCAACGCGTTCATCGACAGGTTGCGCTTGGTGACATGCAGGGCGGCTTCGATCAGATCAAGGTCGCTGATCGTCAGTTCAAAATTGCTATTCGGCTTTGGCATGTTGAAACCCTTTCGGTGGGATGCACCTCACCACTCATAGAAGCTGGCGCATCAACGATCAATCCGTCCGTTCGACCTCGCGCAGCCCAATCGCCGCAATCGCCGCCCCCACGGCCATCGCCGCGAATAAAACCAGCGTCACAACCGGCCCGAACAGCGCCGCACCACCGCCCGCGATCCCCGCCACCAGCAGCAAGACACCGATGACCGTGTTGGACACGGCAGCATAGGCCGACCGCTGGTCTTCGGGCGACATGTCCACCAGATAGGTGGACCGCCCCTGCCGCACCCCGTGATAGGCGATCATCAGGATGAACAGCACCAGCGGCATCGCCCACACCTGCGTGGCGAGCCCGGCAGCGGCCAGCGCCACCGCCCCCAGCATTGCCACCGCCCCCACGATGCCGGTCAGCATCAGCACCTTGCGGCTGGAACTGTCCGACATCCGCCCCCAGACATAGGAGCTGAGAAAGGACGCCAGCGCTGACGCCAACACCAGCGCGCCAAGCTGCCCAAGCGCCGACTGATCCTCTCCCCCTGACAGAATGACGAAGTAAGGCGGTGCCAGCGCGGTCGACACCAGCAATCCGCGCACCAGAATATAGCGGCGCAGGTTGGAATCTTCCTTGAGGATGGAAAAGCTGGCGCGGCTGGCATTTTCAGGGTCGCTTTTCATCTCCACAAGGGTCGAGAACAGCAGCGCCGCAGCGCCCCACAGACATGCCGCCAGCGCAATCGCCGCGATGACCACGCCAGTGCTCTCGAACATCCCCGACATCAGCAAGATCGCCAGCACCACCACGCCTGCCGATGCGGCCGAGCCTGCCGTGCCCGTGATCGACCCGCGCCGCGACTTGCCCACGGTCTTGCCCAGAATATCCTTGTAGGACACGGAACAGGCCGCGCGGCACAGCGCCAGCCCGGCCAAAGCCGCGCAGATCGCAACGCCTGCCGCCGCCCCCTCCAGCGTCAGTGCCGCCAGCACGATCAGCGCGGCAAACAAGCCCTGCCCTGCACTGCCCACGACCCAGGCCCATTTGCGCCGCTGCATGTTCTGCACCCAGGTTGCCAGCAAGATCTGCGGCAACAGCGCGCCGCTTTCCCGGATCGGCACCAGCGCCCCGGCATAAACCGCAGGTGCGCCAAGCGCCGTCAGCAGCCAGGACAGGATCAGCTTGGGGTCAATCAACCCGTCCGCCACCTTGGTCATCGACAGGCTGGCGATATGGCGCAGCGCATTGCGCGGTTCTGCCTTGCGCGCGTCAGCGGACAGATCGTCGTCCTGATCCACGCCCCCTACCAGCCTATCGAACAGGTTTTGCGCGGTATCGTTGGCCATGGCGGAAACTTTCTTTTGATGAACGTCAGAAGGTTAGGTCGGCCCACGCCAAAGTAAATACGCCTTGCCCTCACCCTGCGCTCAAGACATCCCCGCGCTTGACACCTTCTGTGCCTTTCGCCATCTACGCCATGCACATAACCCGCAACCGGGCGTCTCGTAGGCGCCAAACCGACGAGGAGGCCCACATGGCCCAGATCACCCTTACCCTTCCCGATGGCAATGCACGACAGTACGACGCAGGTATCACTGCGGGCGACGTCGCCAATGACATCTCCAAATCGCTTGGCAAAAAGGCGATCAGTGCCACCGTGAACGGCGCGCATTACGATCTGGCATGGCCCATCGACGCGGATGCCAGCATTGCGATCCACACAATGGCCGATGAAGATCAGGCCAACGAGCTGGTGCGCCACGACCTTGCCCACATCATGGCCCGCGCCGTGCAGGAAATCTGGCCCGACACACGCGTCACCATCGGCCCCGTGATCAAGGACGGTTGGTACTATGATTTCGACCGCAAGGAACCCTTCACCCCCGAAGACCTTGGCCTGATCGAGAAGAAGATGAAGGACATCATCAACGCCCGCGATCCCGTCCGCACCGAAGTCTGGGACCGTCCCCGCGCGATCAAGCATTACGAAGACCTGAACGAGCCCTACAAGGTCGAGCTGATCGAGGGCATCCCCGGCGATGAGCCGCTGCGCATGTACTGGCACGGCGACTGGCAGGATCTGTGCCGTGGGCCGCATCTTCAGCATACCGGACAGGTGCCGGGCGACGCGTTCAAGCTGATGTCCATCGCCGGTGCCTACTGGCGCGGCGACAGCAACCGCCAGATGCTGCAACGGATCTACGGCGTCGCCTTCACCGGCAAGGAAAAGCTGCGCGCCTATCTGAACATGCTGGAAGAAGCCGCCAAACGCGACCACCGCAAGCTGGGCCGCGAGATGGACCTGTTCCACATGCAGGAAGAGGCCCCCGGTCAGGTGTTCTGGCATCCCAACGGCTGGCTGATCTACACCCAGTTGCAAGACTACATGCGCCGCAAGCAACGTGCCGGCGGCTATGTCGAGGTGAACACCCCCCAGGTCGTGGACCGCAAGCTCTGGGAAGCGTCGGGCCACTGGGAGAAATATCAGGATCACATGTTCATCGTCGAGGTGGACGAGGAACACGCGCGCGAGAAATCCGTGAATGCGCTCAAACCGATGAACTGCCCCTGCCACGTGCAGATCTTCAACCAGGGTCTGAAATCCTACCGCGAACTGCCGCTGCGCATGGCCGAGTTTGGGTCGTGCAACCGGTATGAGCCGTCGGGCGCGCTGCACGGCATCATGCGGGTGCGCGGATTTACGCAGGACGATGGCCACATCTTCTGCTCCGAAGACCAGATCGAGGACGAGACCGCCAAGTTCATCGAATTCCTGTCCGGCATCTACAAGGATCTGGGGTTCGAGAAATTCAGCGTCAAATTCTCGGATCGCCCCGAAAAGCGCTCCGGCTCGGACGAGGTGTGGGACAAGGCCGAAGCCGCCCTGCTCGCCGCGACCCGCGCCGCTGGGATTGAGCCCACGCTGAACCCCGGCGAAGGGGCGTTCTATGGCCCGAAGCTGGAGTTTGTGCTGACCGACGCGATTGGCCGCGACTGGCAATGCGGCACCCATCAGGTGGATTTCGTCCTGCCCGAACGGCTGGACGCGACCTATATCGGCTCCGACGGCGCGAAACACCGCCCCGTCATGCTGCACCGCGCGACCCTTGGCTCGTTCGAGCGTTTCATCGGCATCCTGATCGAGGAACACGCGGGCAAGCTGCCCTTCTGGCTGGCCCCGCGTCAGGTCGTCGTCGCCTCCATCACTTCCGAGGCAGACGAGTATGTGGCCGAAGTTGTTGCCGCGCTGAAGGCCAAAGGTGTCCGCGCCGAGGCCGACATGCGCAATGAAAAGATCAACTACAAGGTCCGCGAACATTCGGTTGGCAAGGTGCCCGTGATCCTTGCCGTCGGTGCCCGCGAGGTCGAGGACAAGACCGTGTCGGTGCGCCGTCTGGGGGAAAAGCAAACCTCGGTGCAGGCCCTTGTCGATGTCGCAGCAGCCTTGGCCACAGAAGCGACCCCGCCCGATCTGCGCTGAGCGCTGTAACAAATCCACCCGGACAGCGCCGCGCGTCTGTCCGGGTGTGACAAATTGTTTCAGCCTCCTCCCCTGCCTCCCTTCGGTTTTGTCGATTGTTACAGAAAAGGAACGGCTTTTCTGACGCAGTTGTGACACACTGCGACGTGAGTAGATTTGCGCCCTCTCATTCGCTTTAGATGAGGTATCGACACAACATCGATCAACCAGGAGGAACAACACAATGTCCAACACCATGAAAACCCTCGCCGTCGCCAGCGCCGTTGCCGCCGCCATGGCATCCGTCTCCACAACCGCCCACGCCGCCTCCAAAGAGAAATGCTACGGCGTTGCTCTGGCAGGCCAGAACGACTGCGCAGCAGGCCCCGGAACCACCTGCGCGGGCACATCCGTGGCCGACTATCAGGGCAACGCCTGGAAGCTGGTCGACGCGGGCACATGCGAAAGCATGGAACTCCCCGCGACAGCCGACGGCTCCATGCGCAAAGGCTCGCTCGAAGCGCTTGACCGCGACATGCCCGCCTGACCCTGCCATCGCTACAGGCCGCGCCTACGGCCTGTAGCGCCCCCTTGAACACGTTACCGAAAGCGCGCCATGCTTGATACCGACCGCCGCTTTGACAGCCTGCCCGCTGCCCCCGGTGTGGGATATAAACCTCAGCATTTCAGCGACTTGCAGGCCGATCCTGGTCCTGTTGAGTGGATTGAGGTCCATGCCGAAAACTATATGGGAGATGGCGGGCGTCCCCATGCCCAGTTGCGCGCTCTCTCAGAACGCTTTGCGCTCTCCATTCACGGTGTCGGGCTCAGCATCGGGGGCGAAGCGCCGCTTGACCGCGATCACCTCAAGCGGTTGAAAACGCTGTGTGATTGGGCGCAGCCTGCCAGCTTTTCCGAGCATCTTGCGTGGTCGACGCATGAAGGCGCATTCATGAACGACCTCTTGCCGCTGCCCTATACCGAACAGACGCTGACCCGCGTCGCACAGCATATTGATCAGGTCCAGACCGAGCTTGAACGGCAAATGCTGCTGGAAAACCCGTCAAGCTATCTTGCTTTCGCTGAATCCACCTTGTCGGAAACTGACTTTCTGACCGAACTTGTCCAAAGAACTACCTGCGGTTTGTTGCTGGATGTGAACAATGTCTTCATTTCATCCGTAAATCTTGATCTCTCCGCCCAAGCCTATATTGACGCCTATCCGCTGGCCCATGTGGGCGAGATCCACATCGGCGGGCATGATGAAGACAGCGACGACACGGGTGCCCCGCTGCTGATCGATAGTCACGGACAGCCCGTGATTGATCCCGTCTGGGAACTCCTCGACCGGGTGCTGGCGAGGACCGGCCCAAAACCCGTGCTGGTCGAATGGGACAACGCCGTTCCGGACTGGCCCGTTCTGCGGTCCGAGGCGCAGCGCGCGGCCAAGGCGCTGGCCCTGTGACCGACCAGACCACCTTTCGGGAAGGATTGCTTGACCCG
>JAGXHB010000060.1 GCA_024636425.1 Roseobacter sp. | reverse complement strand
TCTGCCGACAATTCCGCCGCTGCAAGCGCTGTACCTGCACCGCCACTCATCGGTTTGGCATAGGAGAAAAACAGCGTCCGGCTTTCCGCGAAATCCTCTGCAGGGGTGATGTCAAGCAACCCTCCCTGCCCGCCATACGCGACGTCAGGGGCACCTGACACCTCGTGCGATGTGCCATCGACAAAGCGCAGCACGCGCCCGTCAAGTTCGGTGACCAGCACGGATGCATCGGGTAGGATCGCGAGTGCCCAAGGCGTATCAAGGCCTGAAATACGCTCTTTGATCTGGTAGTCTTGGGCGGTTGCCTGCAGCGCACCAAACCCAAGGGCGATGGCCAAAATTCCCGTCCGAAGCATAATTGTCCTCCTGATAACCCTTTCAAAGAAAATAAGCCGCTTTTTTGGGCAATCCAGACCAACATGACCTTTCGTGAACACCCGATAGGACTTTTCTTTTCGGAAACCCCCGCATAGGATTTCCTCTGAACATAAAGTTCCAACACGGGAGAAGACCATGAAAAAGATGCTTATGGCCACAACGGCTGCGGCACTGCTTGCAACAAACGCCTACGCGGAATCGCATGCAAAAGAAGTTAAACTGGGCATCGTATTCGGCTTTACCGGTCCGATTGAATCGCTGACCGGCCCAATGGCGGCGGGTGCCGAAATGGCCATGAAAGAAATCTCTGACAGCGGTTTGCTGATGGGCGGGGCCACCGTAACGTCCGAGCGGGCGGATTCGGGCTGTATCGACAACGGTCTGGCCGTCTCGGGCGGTGAGCGTCTGATTTCGGAAGGCATTCACGGGCTGATCGGGGCGCACTGCTCTGGCGTTACAGGTGCGGTTCTGCAGAACGTTGCCATTCCCAACGGCATGGTGATGATCTCGCCGTCTGCCACATCGCCCGGCCTGTCGACCATGGATGACAACGATCTGTTTTTCCGCACATCCCCCTCCGATGCCCGCGAAGGCGAAGTCATGGCGGAAATCCTGCAGGAACGCGGCGTTGAATCCATTGCGCTGACCTATACCAACAACGACTACGGCAAAGGTCTTGCCGACGCGATCCAGACCTCGTTCGAAGCCATTGGCGGCGAAGTCACCATCGTTGCAGCACATGAAGACGGCAAGGCCGACTACTCCGCTGAAGTGGGCGCGCTGGCGTCGGCCGGTGGCGACATTCTGGTCGTCGCAGGATACCTCGACCAAGGTGGTCCCGGCATCATCAACGCGGCACTGGACACAGGCGCTTTCGACACGTTCGGTCTTCCCGGCGGCATGATCGGTGACACGCTGCCCGGTCGTATCGGTGATGCGCTGAACGGCTCCTACGGTCAGATCGCAGGGTCGGAAGGTCAGGGGATCGACACGTTCTCGAAGATGGCAGAAGACGCAGGCTTTAACGGCACATCGCCCTACACGCCCGAATCCTATGACGCTGCCGCCCTGTTCCTGCTGGCAATGCAGTCCGCTGAATCTATGGATCCTGCGGTTTATGGCCCCAAGATCATGGAAATTGCGAACGCTCCCGGCGAAAAGATCTATCCCGGTGAACTGGCAAAGGCTCTGGAGCTGATCGCAGAAGGCACGGACATCGACTATGTCGGTGCCTCCGCTGTTGAACTGATCGGTGGCGGTGAATCCGCAGGCACCTACCGCATGATCGAAGTCAAGGACGGCAAGATCGAAACCATCGGTTTCAAGTAAGTCTTGAGCGACAGGCACAGCAGCAGTCCGGGCAATCGGGCTGCTGTTTTAAGATCATAACCGCGCAACTTCGACGCGGGCACAGGGATATTCATATGATCGTCGTTGACGATATACATAAACACTTCGGCGGGTTTCACGCCGTGGACGGCGCAAGCCTGACCATCGGCAAGGGCACGATCACTGGCTTGATCGGCCCGAATGGTGCCGGAAAGACCACTCTTTTCAATGTGATCGCGGGCGTTCTTCAACCGACGTCGGGCCGTGTGACGATGGATGGCGAGGACATCACCGGCCTGCCCCCGCACGCGCTTTTTCACAAAGGGCTGCTGCGCACCTTCCAGATCGCGCATGAATTTTCGTCGATGACCTGCCGCGAAAACCTGATGATGGTACCCGGCGATCAGGCCGGCGAGACGCTGTGGAACACCTGGTTCGGGCGCAAGCGCATCGCGGACCAAGAGCGCGCCTTGCGCGCCAAAGCGGACGAGGTGCTTGAGTTTCTGACCGTCGAACATCTGGCAGAGCAGAAGGCCGGTCAGATTTCGGGCGGTCAGAAAAAGCTGCTGGAGTTGGGGCGCACCATGATGGTGGATGCCAAGATCGTTTTTCTGGACGAAGTCGGCGCCGGCGTGAACCGCACGCTTCTGAACACGATCGGGGACGCGATCATCCGGTTGAACAAGGAACGCGGCTATACCTTCGTGGTTATCGAGCATGACATGGATTTTATCGGACGCCTGTGTGATCCGGTGATCTGCATGGCCGAAGGCAAGGTTCTGGCCCAAGGCACCCTGCCCGAGATCAAGGCAAACGAGCAGGTCATCGAGGCTTACCTTGGTACCGGTCTCAAGAACAAATCCGCATGAAACATCTGATTGCTGCCCTGACCCTGGGCGCCGCTATGGCGCTGCCACAGGCATCCTACGCCTGTGCGCAACTGTCCGCGAACGTATGGATGTGCGACCGGGGCACGCCGTGGGAAACCGCGACATGGGATGTCATCGGGGACGGGTCCACGCGCTATCTGGGCGAGGTCATTTTCAACTTTACCGAAGAATGGCCCGGTCACGAGATCACCGACCCCGCTGCCACCTTGGAAGAGCAATACACCACCTATGCCGAATGGATTGCAGGCGACGGTGGCCCCGCCCCCGACGTGCGTCAGATCGACCAGATCAAGACCCCACAAGGCGAAACCTTGCGCCATCTGCAATATGACGAGATCGAGGGCGCGCGCACGATGAGCGCGGTGATGCTGTCTCAGGTGGGGGACGCGCGGATTATGCTTTACCTCGACACTGCCGACAGCATGCCCTTGGCCGAGATGGACAAGCTTTCTTATGACGTGGCGATGATGCTGCGCGATACCTGTGCCGACGAAGTGTCATGCGCAGAAGGATACACGCCGCCCGAAACCGGCACCGACTGAAAGAGAATGATATGAGCGACCCATATGGCGATCGGGGGAACAAAGACCTCTCGATCGGAAACCCCAAGGGCCAGGGCACGGCACACCCCGTCAAACAAGGCGGAAAATCGCATGCGTCACCCGGTGGTCCGTTTCTGATCGGCGAGGCGATGACGGGCGGTTATGGCAACGGCCCTGACATCCTGCATGACTGCACCATCGCCGTCGAGAAGGGCGAGATCGCCGTGATCGTCGGTCCGAACGGTGCGGGCAAGTCGACTGCGATGAAGGCGGTCTTTGGCATGTTGAATGTGCGTCAGGGGCAAGTGCGCCTTGATGGCGAAGACATCACGGAGCTTTCCCCGCAAGACCGTGTGGCCCGGGGCATGGGCTTTGTCCCGCAGACCTCCAACATCTTTACCTCGATGAGTGTTGAGGAGAACCTCGAGATGGGCGCCTTTATCCGGCGCGACGATTTCCGAGACACCATGGCGCAGGTGTATGACCTGTTTCCGATCCTCAAGGAAAAGCGGTATCAGGCGGCGGGCGAGTTGTCGGGTGGCCAGCGCCAGCAGGTGGCCGTGGGCCGCGCGCTGATGACCCAGCCCAAGGTTTTGATGCTGGATGAACCCACGGCGGGCGTCAGCCCCATCGTGATGGATGAACTTTTCGACCGCATCATCGAAGTCGCACGGACCGGCATCCCCATCCTGATGGTGGAGCAGAATGCGCGGCAAGCCCTTGAGATTGCGGACAAAGGATATGTTCTGGTGCAGGGTGCCAACGCATTCACGGGCACCGGCAAAGAGCTGTTGAATGATCCTGAAGTCCGCAAATCGTTCCTGGGGGGCTAGACATGCGCTGGATCGTTCCTGCCCTTCTGGCGGGCCTGACGCCTGCCTGGGCCACCGAAACCACCCCCGAAGAGGGCTTTGCGCTCGGCGAAGCGCCGTTCAAGCAGAGCGTCGCCATCGCCTGCGACTTCAAAACCGAATGTGTCGAAGATGAAGCATGTACCGAAACGGAATTCACGCCAGAGATCACCGGCGCTGCCGGCGGGATGTCGGCTGATGAGCTGGTGGTCGAGGCGCAGATGATCACAGACGCGGAAACGGTCGAATTGCTGGGTCTGAAGGCCGGCACGACCCTGTCCTTGTCGGGGGGAAGCTTTGCCGCGCGGCATCTGCTGACGATCACCGACGGCGGGGCGACCCGCTATACCGTGCACTACGCTGAAGGGCCTTTTGTCATCAGCTATTTAGGGATTTGCAACTGATGGATTTTCTGAACGCTTTCGTGGCACTGGCCAATTATGTGCTGGTGCCCGGCATCGCCTACGGATCCCAGCTGGCCCTTGGGGCGCTTGGGGTGACGTTGGTTTATGGCATCCTGCGGTTCTCGAACTTTGCGCATGGCGACACCATGGCGCTCGGGGCGATGTCGGCGGTGCTCATCACCTGGGGCTTTCAATCACTGGGGCTGGGGTTGGGGGTGCTGCCCACGGCACTGCTTGCCCTGCCCTTTGCCATTGTGATCACCATCGGGCTGCTTTTGGGAACGGACCGTGTCGTCTATCGCTTTTACCGCGAGAAAAAGGCGAAGCCGGTGATTTTCGTGATCGTATCGCTTGGCGTCACCTTTATCTACAACGGCATCACCCGCTTTATCATCGGATCGGACGACCAGAACTTTCTGGACGGCGAACGGTTCATCATCTCGGCACGGACCTTCAAAAGCATGACCGGCCTTGACGAAGGGCTGGCCATCAAGACCACCCAAGGGCTTACAGTCATCACCGCAATCATCGTGGTGGCCGTGCTGTTCTGGTTCCTGAACAAGACCCGGTCTGGGAAATCCATGCGCGCCTATTCCGACAACGAGGATCTGGCGCTGCTGTCGGGCATCAACCCCGAACGCGTGGTGATGATCACCTGGATCATTGTGGCCTGCCTCGCCACCACGGCGGGCGTGCTGTACGGTCTTGATAAATCCTACAAGCCGTTCACGTATTTCCAGCTTTTGCTGCCGATATTTGCCGCCGCCATCGTGGGCGGGCTTGGCAATCCTGTGGGGGCCATCGCGGGCGGTTTCGTGATCGCATTCTCGGAGGTGACGATCACCTATGCCTGGAAGAAGGTGCTAGGCTACGTGATGCCCGCCGGGATGGAGCCTGACAGCCTGGTCCAGCTGCTGTCCACTGACTACAAATTCGCCGTCAGCTTCGTGATCCTGCTGATCGTGCTGCTGTTCAAACCCACGGGTCTATTCAAGGGGCAATCGGTATGAACGAGACGCTTAGAAACACCGGCCTTTTCGTGATCATCGCGGCCTTGATCATCCTGACCGGCTTTCAGCAAAGCTGGAACGCGGCGCTGCTGATCATTTCGATGGGCCTGATCTCGAGCATCATGGCGCTTGGCGTGAACCTGCAATGGGGGTTCGCGGGGCTTTTTAACGTCGGCATCATGGGTTTTGTGGCCCTTGGCGGGCTGGCGGCCGTGCTGGTGGGGATGCCCCCCACCGAAGGGGCCTGGACTGCCGGCGGTTGGGGAATCCTTGGCGCATTGGCGTTTGGGGCGGGCACAATCTTTGCGGCCACACTGGTGATGAAGCGGATGGCCAAGGGCTGGCTGCGCACGGTCGTGGTGCTGGTCGTGCTTGTTGCGGGGTTCTTCATCTTTCGTGCCGTGCTTGACCCGTCCGTCGCGGCGGTCGAAGCGATCAACCCCGCGGGCACCGGATATCTCGGCGGGCTTGGCCTGCCGGTCATCCTCGCCTGGCCCGTGGGCGGCCTGCTCGCAGCGGGTGCCGCGTGGATGATCGGCAAGACGGCGCTTGGTCTGCGGTCGGATTATCTGGCGATTGCGACCTTGGGCATCGCGGAGATCATCATCGCGATCCTCAAGAACGAGGACTGGCTGTCGCGCGGCGTCAAGAACGTGATCGGCATCCCGCGTCCCGTTCCTTACGAGATCAACCTGCAGAACGATCCCTTGTTTGTTGAGCGCGCGGCGCAGTTCGGGTTCAACCCCGTCGAAGCGTCCACGCTGTGGGTGAAGGTGCTCTACGTCGCTCTATTCGCGTCGGTGCTGCTGATCCTGCTGTGGCTGAGCCAGCGGGCGCTGAATTCGCCCTGGGGCCGGATGCTGCGGGCGATCCGTGACAACGAGGTCGCAGCCGAAGCCATGGGCAAGGACGTGACCGCGCGACACTTGCAGGTGTTCATTCTGGGGTCGGCCATCTGTGGTGTCGCGGGTGCCATGATGACCACGCTCGACAGCCAGTTGACGCCCGGCAGCTACCAGCCGCTGCGGTTCACCTTTCTGGTCTGGGTGATGGTGATCGTCGGGGGATCCGGCAACAACTATGGGGCGGTTCTGGGCGGGTTCCTGATGTGGTATCTGTGGGTCATGGTCGAACCGATGGGCCTGTGGCTGATGAACCTGATCACCTACGGCATGTCGGACGGATATTGGCTGAAGGACCACCTCATCGAGTCGGCCGCGCATATGCGGCTGATGACGATGGGCGCGGTGCTGTTGCTGGTCCTGCGGTTCAGTCCGCGCGGTCTGATCCCCGAGAAGTGACAAAGGAAATGGCCCGCCCCCTTGCGGGAGCGGGCCAGCCTTCGGCGAGGATTTTTTTCCATTTGGAATGAGGGTCAGCGCCCTTTGAAAAGACCGCCCAGGATGCCGCGCACGATGCGGCGACCCGTGGTGCCCTTGAGTTCGGTGATGACGATCTTGGCCAGCGCACCGCCGAACCCTTCATCCTGTTGCGACCTGCTGCGCGATGTCGAGCGGCTGACGCCCTTTCCGGCATAGCGGCGAGCCGCGTTGAATTCGCGCAAGGCAGGCGGTGCCGCGTCATCCTCGGCCTTGGTTTCGGCCTCGGCGGCCGCCTTTGCCGCGTCGTCGGCCCGTTTGGCGAGTATCTCGAAAGCGGATTCGCGGTCGAGGCGTTGGTCGTATTTGCCCGACATAGCACTGTGCGCCATCAGGGACGTGCGCAGCACCGGATCAATAGGACCAAGCTGAGAGGACGGCGGACGGATCAGCGTCCGCTCCACCACGCCGGGCACGCCCTTTTTCTGCAACATCGACGTGACCGCTTCACCAACGCCGACCTCGCGGATCGCATCCTCGGTCTCGAACCGGGGGTTCTCGCGGTAGGTTTCGGCAGCCAGCCGCAGGTTCTTGCGATCTTTCGCCGTGAACGCGCGCAAGGCGTGCTGGACCCGGTTGCCAAGCTGGCCAAGGATATCCTCGGGCACGTCTGCGGGATTTTGCGTCACGAAGTAGACGCCGACCCCTTTGGATCGGATCAGACGTGCGACCTGTTCAACCTTGTCGACCAACGCTTTGGGCGCGTCGTCGAACAGCAGATGCGCCTCGTCGAAAAAGAACACCAGCTTCGGTTTTTCCGGATCACCGACTTCGGGCAGCTCTTCAAAAAGTTCGGACAACAGCCACAGCAGGAAAGTCGCATAAAGTTTCGGAGAGCTCATCAGCTTGTCGGCCGCGAGGATATTGATGAACCCGCGCCCGTCCGTGTCGCAGCGCATCAGATCGGAAAGTTCGAGCGCGGGTTCTCCGAAAAGATCCGCAGCCCCCTGATTTTCAAGCACAAGCAGGCGGCGCTGGATCGTACCGACAGACGCCGCGGACACGTTGCCGTAGCGCAGCGCGAGCGTCGACGCGTTCTCCCCCACCCACACCAGCAGCGATTGCAGATCCTTGAGATCGAGCAGCGCCAGCCCGTCTTCATCCGCGACACGAAACGCGATGTTGAGGATCCCTTCCTGCGCTTCGCTCAGACCGAGGAGTTGCGCAAGCAACAGCGGCCCCATCTCGGACACGGTGGTGCGCACCGGATGCCCCTGCTGGCCGAACATATCCCAGAATGTGACGGGAAAGGCGGTGTAGGCATATTCGCTGAAGCCGATCTTTTCGGCACGTTCCGTAAAGGCCGCGTGCAGCTTGTGATCGGGCGAGCCTGCGTTTGCCAGCCCCGAAAGATCGCCCTTTACGTCCGACAGGAACACCGGCACGCCTTGTGCGGAAAACCCTTCGGCAAGGATCTGGAGTGTCACGGTTTTGCCCGTTCCGGTAGCCCCTGCAACAAGTCCGTGGCGGTTGGCATAGCCGATGTTCAGATATTGCCGCGTGGCACGGTCTTCGCCCCCGCCGCCTAGAAATATATCCTGTGTCACGTCGTCATCTTTCTATTGGGGGCCGCGTCGTTGCGGGTAAAGTGCCGCCAAAGCATACAAACTTAACCTTTGCGCGCCATAGTGAAATCGTCCCGGGCAAGCATGTCCTTCCGGTCCGGGATACTTCCTCCCTGTCAGACTGGCCGTGCCTTCGGGTACGGCCTTTTTTCATGGCACAGTGCGGCGCAGGTGCAGGGCAGGCACAGGTCTGCGCGCGTATTGTAAAATATTTATGTTGACCGACGCGGTGTGGTTCCGTAAATTGTGCGTAATAAGTCGGCCAAGTCCGACGGGGAGACTGAAGAACGAGGGAAAAGGACGCTTTGCGTCCTTTTTTCTTTTGCCGCATCAGATCAGTGGCAGGATCAGCAAAAACTTGCTCGAAACCTGCTGCGAGAGTTTGTATCGTCACTGACAATCGCCTTTCGACATGATAATTGACCTTAAATTCAATAGATTTGGACGAGACATGAACAAGTATCTTACTCTTCTTCCCTTGTGTGCGGCACTCGCACTGGCTGCGCCCGTATCGGGCTTTGCACAGACAGCAACGGAAACACCACCGGCGACCGAGGAGGCACCCGCGGATGCTGGCGCGCCCGCTGAGGCCCCAGCGGTACCAGCCGAGACACCTCCTGCTTCTGCGATTGAATCGCAGCTGAGCATGGGTGACGAGACCGAAGAGAATACGGAATTCGGTCGCCCCTACACCAAGGAAGTCAACGGTGCGTGGGAAATGCGTTGCATCAAGACCGAGGGCGAAACTGATCCTTGCCAGATGTATCAGTTGATGGACGATGGCCAAGGGGCTCCGGTCGCCGAGTTTTCACTGTTCCGGTTGCCCGATGGCGGCAAGGCCCAAGCCGGTGCGACCGTTGTTGTCCCGCTTGAAACAGCGCTGACTTCGCAGCTGAGCCTGACAATTGATAACGGCAAAGCACGCCGCTATCCTTTCGCATTCTGCAACCCGGTGGGCTGCTATGTGCGTATGGGTCTGACAACCGAGGATGTGGCCGCATTCAAACGCGGCAAGGAAGCCAAGATCACCATCGTGCCCGCACTGGCACCGGATCAGACGGTTGAACTGGCCCTGTCGCTGGACGGGTTTACCGCAAGCTATGACAAATCGTCCGTCATCGAAGAGTAAGCATTTCCGATCAAGGATGCTTCAGGGCCGCCCCGTCAAACGGGCGGCCTTTTGCGTTTCAGATGGTGCGCAGGGCGATGACTGCGTTCATGCCGCCAAAGGCAAAGGCGTTCGACAGGACGACCGACACCTTGGCCTCGCGCGCGGTGTTGGGCACCACATCAAGGGCACATTCGGGGTCGGGTTCTTCATAGCCGATCGTTGGCGCGATCACACCGTCGCGCAGTGCCATGATGCAGGCCAGAAGCTCGACCGCGCCGGTGCCGCCGATCAGATGACCGTGCATGGACTTGGTCGAACTGATCATCAATCGGTCGGCATGGGGGCCGAAGACATCGGCGACTGCCGCACATTCAGTCTTGTCATTGGCCGCCGTGCCGGTGCCATGCGCGTTGATATAGCCCACATCGCTCGCGTTGATCCGCCCGTCGCTCAAGGCACCGGCAATCGCGCGCGCGGCCCCGGCCTTGGACGGCATGACGATGTCGCTCGCGTCAGACGACATGGCGAAGCCTGCAACCTCGCACAGGATGTCCGCCCCGCGGGCGCGGGCGTGCTCGTATTCCTCGAACACGAAGATGCCCGCTCCTTCGCCTTGCACCATGCCGTTGCGGTTGGCGGAAAACGGGCGGCAAGCATCACGGCTCATCACGCGCAGGCCTTCCCAGGCCTTGACCCCGCCGAAGCACAGCATGGATTCCGATCCGCCCGTGATCATCGTGGGTGCCATGCCCGAGCGGACCATCGAGAAGGCCAGCGCCATCGCGTGATTGGACGAGGCGCAGGCCGTGGAGACGGTAAAGGACGGGCCCTTGAGGTTATGTTCGATGCTCAGGTGGCTGGCGGCGGCGTTGTTCATGAGTTTCGGCACCACGAAGGGGTGAACGCGGTTCTTCCCTTCTTCATAGACGGCGCGGTAGTTGTCGTCCCACGTGCTGACACCGCCCCCTGCCGTCCCGAGCACCACCCCTGCCCGTGCGGACAGATCGCCCGAGAATACCAGCCCCGATTGCGCAATCGCCTCCGCTGCGGCGGCGAGGGTGAACTGGGTAAAACGGTCGTAAAGCGAGGTCTGCTGCCGGTTGTAACGCACGACATCATCAAAGCCCTTGACCTGCCCACCGATCTGGATGGACAACCGTTCGACATCCCGAAACTCGAGCTGCCCGATACCGCAAACACCCTCGCGCATCGCTGCAAGCGTATCGGGGACGTTCAAGCCAAGTGCATTGATGGTGCCCGCCCCGGTGATCACGACGCGCTTCATGATGTCATGCCTGCTCGGCCTTCAGGCGCTTGATGCCGGAGACGATACTGGCGACGCTGGAGATATCGAACTCCGACGCAGTCGGGTTGTTGGCATTGAACGGGACCGAAATGTCGAAGGTCTCCTCGATCGCGAAGATGCTTTCGACCACGCCCATGCTGTCTATCCCCAGATCTTCAAGGGTGCTGTCCATGGTCACATCCGAAGGGTCCAGCATGGCCTGCTCGGCGATGATGGCGATGACCTGATCCTGAATGTTCATGCTGTTCTTCCTCGGAAAGGGGGTCGCGGAACCTTAGGGTTCGGTCTCGCCGCCCGATACCTGTTTCTTCAAAGCCGCAAAGTCACGCAGCAATTTGGGCAACCGCCGCAGCGCCTTATAGCCTTCGATCTGTTTTGCCATCTCGGTTGCGGGGTAGCCAAGGATCGACCGTCCGGCAGGTACATTCGACAGGATCTTGGTCCCGCCACCCGCAATCACGCCATCCCCGATGAAGATGTTGTCGCTCACCCCGACCTGACCGCCCAAGACCACGTTGTCACCAATTGTGACTGACCCTGCCACGCCCACCTGACCACACAGCAGACAGTTTTTGCCGACCACCACATTATGCCCCAGATGGACAAGGTTATCGATCTTGGTGCCATCGCCTACGACCGTGTCACGGATCGTGCCGGCATCAATCGTACAGTTCATGCCACATTCTACATCGTCCCCGATCAACACGCCGCCGAGCGTGTGAATACGGGTCCATTGTTGCGCTTTTGTGTCGCCCCGGTCGCCCAGCGATCTGCGGGTCTGTTCGACCGTGCTGGGTTCTGCGGTCAC
>JAGXHB010000059.1 GCA_024636425.1 Roseobacter sp. | reverse complement strand
CTCGCAGGCGTCGCCTTTGCGGCTGGCGATCAGCACGGTCGCACCGGCACGCACCAACGCTTCGGCGGCCATGCGGCCAATGCCGGTCGCCCCACCTGTCACCAGCGCGGTTTTGCCCTCAAGCCCGAAGAGTGTCTGAATATCCATCGCTCAGAATCCCCTGTGCTTGGCGACGACACCGGCGTGATAGCCGTAATCGCCCAGCCATTCGGCCCCGACACGGGCACGTTTCATGTAGAACCCGATGTCATAGGCGTCGGTCATTCCGATCCCGCCATGCATCTGCACGCCCTCTTGTACGGCCAGTTGCGCCGTTGAGGTCGCCCGCGCCTTGGCAAGCGATACCGCCAGCGTGGCATTGTCAGGATCTTCGTCCAGCATCCGGCCTGCGTTGAGGATGGCAGAGGACGTCACCTCGATCTCGCACCACAGATGGGCGGCGCGGTGTTGCAGCGCCTGAAAGTTGCCAATCACAGTGCCGAATTGCTTGCGTTCTTTCAGATAGCCGACGGTCATGCCGAAAGCACCCGCCGACAGTCCAGTCATCTCAGCCGCCAGTGCGGCCTGCCCCGCCTCAAGAGCGGGTTTCAGCACGCTCATCGCGCTGTCGACCTGACCCAGCACATCATCGCCCGTGGCCTCGACATTGTCGAAGTCGATCCGCGCTGAATCGCGGGCGTCGATCATGTTCTGCGCATTGCGCGTGATGCCATCGCGGTCGGCTGGAATGTCGAACAGCGTCAGCCCGTCATCGGTCTTGGCCAGCACCAGCAGGCGATCTGCCAGACCGCCATCGACAACAACGGTCTTCTTGCCGCTCAGCCGGAAACCATTACCCTCGCGGGTGGCGACCATCGAGGTCGCGTCCGGATTGAACTTGGATGTTTCATCAACGGCCAGCGCATACGTCACCTCGCCGCCCGCGATTGCAGACAGCGCCTTTTCGGCCCGAGCGTCGCTGACGTTGCGCAAGGCTGTCGCGGCGATCACGGCTGTCGACAGGAACGGGCTGACGACCAGCGTCTTGCCCATCTCATGCGCCAGAACGCCCGCTGCGGCATGGCCCATATCGGACCCACCGGCAGCTTCGGGGACCAGCACACCAGCCCAGCCCATATCGGCCATTTCCTTCCACATCTTCGCGTCATGCGTCTTGCCCGCGTCCCGCAGATCGCGGAACGCTTTGACGGGAGCGGATTTGTCCAGAAAACCGCGTGCTGCATCGGCCAGCATGGTCTCGTCCTCGGTCATCACCAGATTTGCCATGAATTATGCCCCCAGCCCCAGAACACGCCGCGAAACGATGCTCAACATCACTTCGCTCGTGCCGCCTTCGATCGAATTGGCCTTGGTGCGCAGCCAGTCGGCGGGGCGTTTGCCAAGTGGTCCGTCCCATTCCAGCGCGTCGCTGCCGCCTGCGGACATCAGCAATTCATGCCGCTGCTTGTTCAGCTCGGTGCCCATGTATTTCAGCATGGCCGATGCGTCGCCCGCACCCGAACCCGCCTCGGCCTGATCCTTGTAGCGTTCCAATGTCAGCCCGATCGACAGCGCGTCAACTTCGCAGCGCATGGCAGCGGCGCGCAGGGTCGTGTCCATCTGTTGCCCCTCGGCAAGGGATTCGTTCAGCACCGCGCCAAGCGCGCGACCGCCCGACAGGCCCTGCCCCCCGCCCGAGATCATCTCCCGCTCGTGGGTCAGCAGGTATTTCGCCACGTCCCAACCGCGGTTTTCGTCGCCCACGATCTGGTCTTTGGGCACCTTCACATCGGTAAAGAACGTCTCGCAAAATACGGACGCGCCCGAGATCAGCTTGATCGGCCGCGTCTCGACGCCTGCGTCTTCCATGTTGATCAGCAGGAAGGAAATACCCTTGTGCTTCGGGGCCTCGCGGTCTGTCCGCACCAGCGCAAAAATCCAGTCGGCCTTGTCGGCGTAGGAGGTCCAGATCTTCTGACCGTTGACCAGCCAGTGATCGCCCTTGTCTTCACCGCGCGTCTGCACGCTGGCGAGATCGGACCCGGCACCCGGTTCTGAATATCCCTGACACCAGCGAATTTCGCCACGTGCGATGGGGGGCAGATAATGCAGTTTCTGTTCGTGCGACCCAAAATGCAGCAAGGCAGGCCCAAGCATCCAGATGCCAAAGCTTTGCAGCGGGTTGCGCGCACCGATGCGGTCCATCTCTTCCTTGAAGATCTTTTCCTGCGTCCGGGTCAGACCAGCGCCGCCATATTCCTTGGGCCAGGTCGGCACGGTATAGCCTTGGGCGGCGGCCCGTTCCATCCAGACGCGCTGCGCGTCGGATTCGAACTCAAAATTCTTGCCACCCCAGCACACAGATGCTTCACTCGGCTCACCGCCGCGCATCTCGGTCGGGCAATTCGCCTCGAGCCAATCGCGCAACTCCGCGCGGAAACCCTCCAGTTCCGTATTGGACTGCATCTTTCTCTCCCCCCTCGTCTTGCGGTTCTCAATTCCGCACTGCAAAATTGCATTTCGAAATTCGATTGACAAGACAGTTTCTGAACGCACCTATTGCTTTGTAAATTCTTGAGGAGGAATGACAGATGAAAGCCATGCTCAGCACCGCACCCGGCGGACCCGAAACACTCGAACTGACCGAGTTGCCAGACCCCGAGCCAAAGAAAGGGCAGGTGCGCATCCGCATCCGCGCCGCTGGCCTGAATTTCCCTGATACGTTGATCATCAAGGACATGTACCAGATGAAACCGCCTCGTCCCTTTGCCCCCGGCGGCGAAGTCGCGGGCGAGGTTGATGCCGTCGGCGAAGGCGTCTCGGATGTCGCCGTGGGCGACCGCGTTCTGGCGATGACAGGCTTCGGCGGATTCGCCACGCACATCGTCACGGACGCCGCGCGGGTGATGAAAGTGCCGGATGCGATGCCCTTTGACGAAGCGTCATGTCTGGTTCTGACCTATGGCACCTCGCATCACGCGCTGAAAAACCGCGCCGAAATCCAGCCCGGCGAATCTTTGCTGATCCTTGGTGCCGCTGGCGGTGTCGGTGCCGCCGCGATTGAGCTTGGCAAGGCTGCCGGTGCGCGGGTGATCGCTGCCGTATCGTCGGAGGAGAAGGCGCAGTTCTGCCGGGATCTGGGTGCTGACGAAACCATCGTCTATTCCCGCGACATGGATGACCGCGACACGCAAAAGGCGTTCTCGAACGAGATCAAGAAGCTGTCGGGCGGTGACGGGGTCGATGTCGTCTATGATGCCGTCGGCGGTGCCTATGCCGAACCCGCCGTGCGCGCGCTCGCGTGGAAGGGCCGCTTTCTGGTGGTCGGTTTCCCCGCAGGCATCCCCAAGATCCCGCTCAACCTGACGCTGCTCAAGGGGTGTCAGATCGTTGGGGTCTTCTGGGGTGCGCACACTCAGCAGGAACCGAAGATGCACGCCGAAAACATGCAGGATCTGTTCCGCATGTACGCCGAGGGCAAGATCAAGCCCCGCATCTCCGCACGGTTTCCGCTTGAGAAGGCAGCGGATGCGCTGAACCTCATGCAGGACCGCAAGGTTCTGGGCAAAGTCGTTCTCGACGTTGATTGAGCAGAGAAGGACAGCACCATGACAAATCGTCAAATCGTGATTGCAGAGCTTCCGAAGGATGCGCTGACCAAGGATCACTTCAAGGAAACCACCACCGAAATGCCAGCGCCCGGCGAAGGTCAGGTGTTGCTGCGGGTGATCCTGATGTCCATCGACGCGGCCAACCGGTCCTGGATGAAGGGGGCCACCTACCGCGATGCCGTCAATGCAGGCGACGCCATGCCGACCTATGCCATCTGCGAAGTGACCGAAAGCAAGAGCGACCGGCTGAGCAAAGGCGACATCGTCGCCGCCGAGGCAACATGGTCGGACTACGTTCTGGCTGATGCGCGCAAATGCGAAAAGCTGCCAAAGGTGCCGGAGCTGTCAAACCTGATGTCGGTCTATGGCATTGCCGGCAAGACCGCCTATCACGGGCTGATTTCCGTGGGTCAGCCGATTGCGGGTGAAACCGTACTAGTGTCGGCTGCGGCAGGGTCGGTCGGCGGCTATGTCGGGCAGATCGCCAAGGCGCTTGGCTGCCGCGTCGTGGGCATCGCGGGCGGTGAGAAGAAATGCAAATGGGTCAGGGAACACTTGGGTTTTGACGACTGCATTGATTATCGCGCGCCCGGTATGTCCAAGGCGTTGCGCGCCGCCTGCCCTGACGGCGTTGACGTCTATTTTGACAACGTTGGCGGCACCGTTCTGGAAACGGCGTTGTTTGCGATGAACGAAAAGGGCCGCATCGTGTGCTGTGGTGCGATCAGCCAGTACGACACCGAAACCCCTACTGGCCCGCGCAATCTCCCGGGGCTGGTTGTGGTCAAACGTCTGCGGATGGAGGGGTTTATTGTGATGGACTGGACGCATAACGACGCTAAGGCGCTGCGCGCATTGCGTACTTGGGTGGATGCCGGCCAGATCAAGGTGACCGAAGACATCGTGGAAGGGTTGGAAAACGCGCCCCAAGCCTTGATCGGTCTGCTCGCGGGCGAAAACAAGGGCAAGCGGATGGTCCGTGTTGCCGCTGATCCGGCATAGGAGGTCAAGATCATGTCCGCACTCAAAGACGCTGTCGCGCATAGTGAAACCCTGCTCGGAACCGAAGTGGGCGTGTCCAACTGGATCACCGTCGATCAGGAGATGATCGACCAGTTTGCCAAGACGACCCACGACCTGCAATGGATCCACATTGACCCCGAACGCGCAGCCGCGGAAACACCCTTTGGCGGGACCATCGCGCACGGGTTTCTGACATTGTCGCTGGCAAGCCGCTTTGCCTATGATTGTTTCAACATGATGCCGGGTCAGGTGATGGGCATCAACTACGGCATGAACAAGCTGCGGTTTCTCAAGCCGGTCAAGGCCGGGTCGCGTCTGCGGGGCCGGTTCACCTTGCAAAAGGTCACGGCGCGCAATGACACTGACATGCTGCGTGAAAATCTGCTGACAATCGAGATTGAAGGCGAAGAAACGCCCGCCCTGATTGCCGAATGGCTAGGGCTGGCGGTGTTCAAGGATTAACGCAGGTTAGAGCCTTCGTCAGAGCCTAACAAGGCCGCCCCGTCATGGGCGGCCTTTGGCATTTCAGCTTTCCGGGCAGGCAGCGCCGGTGTCGATCCAGGCCTGTGTCAGCTCGCCAAAGACCTGCTGGTTGCCCGGCGCAGGTTCGCGTCCTTCGCCGGGCTCCCAGCCCCAGCCAACCAGACCGTCTTCGGCATTGTGTTCATGCAGTTCGGCCAAGGTACGGTCACCGTTGCGTTCGGGGTCTTTCAGCTGCGCGCAGACTTCGGCAGATGTTTTGCCGATCCAGCCCATCTCGATCGGGGCAAGCTGCCACGGAACGTGTCCGGGAATGGATCCCTCGCTGGTCGCATATTCGATATTCTGTTCACCATGGCACGTGGTGCACCGCATTCCGGGCGCGCCAAAGTCCGCATCCCCCCGGATCACAGGGGGCTGGTGCATCTGCATGTTCATCCCTTGGCGCGGAGAATTATCGACGGGGTGGCAGTTCAGGCAGCG
>JAGXHB010000058.1 GCA_024636425.1 Roseobacter sp. | reverse complement strand
CACAGAAGCTGAGCGCGTGGCCCACGGGCAACGAATAGCCGACATCGCGCAGCGAGACCGTTAGGCCGCTATCCTGCCGCGCCGCCGTCGCGTTGACCGGGTCGGGGCTGAAGCGGATCGCGGTGCGACCGCCTGCGAGCGGGCTGGGGGCGCGGCCTTCGGCAATATAAAGACGCGACGCTGTCGGCACGCGCAACACGTCACGGGCATGTTCGGCGGCGGCGCACCAGACCTGACGCGGACCTGCATTATGTTCCTGCACGACTTCGAAATTGCGGCTATCAGGTACTTGCACGACAGGCAGCGGAAAACTCGGGCGGAAGGCCTGTGCTGTTCCGGGCAGGACGTTCGTCGCGGCGACGAGAACTGCCGCCGTGAGGGTTGGGATTTTGGAGCGGATCATCGAAAAACCTTTCTGTGGCGTCATGTGCGACGCAGCACGGACAATTGTCACGGCACGTCGATATGGTCGGTGCAATATTGCAGCGCATGCGTCAGATTGAGGCTGGCACCGATCTGGCGGATGCTGGTGAAGCTGAGGATCGGGCCCGAGCCTGCCTGCCCCTGATCCAGTCCCGCCTCGGCGGGTGAAAGGGTGAAGCCGACCGATTGACGGCCGGGCTCGGTCTGGCTCGCCCCCAAGGGCTTGAAGATATAGATCCGCTGAGCCGAGGCGGCGTCGAGATTCCGGCGCGCATGGTCGGCGGCCACACACCAGATATGCGTCGGACCTGCGCCGCGCTGTTCGAACACCTCATAGGAGGTCGGCGATTCACCGGCGCGAACATCCAGCGGGATATGCGGCCGAAACGCATAGGCGGGCGCTGCGATGATCGTCATCACAAGCGCTACGGCGGTCATCTTGGCGTGGTTGGGCATGGGATGCCTCCGTGTCTCAGATTGGAATGCTTTTTTAAATGTTAGAGCGTTTCCCTGCCCGAGCAAAAGCAAGACCTGACACAGATGCGTGAAGCGGCCCACAAGGGGCCGCTTCGGTCGGGATCGTCGTTGGCTTACTGGTCCAGAAAGCTACGCAGCTTGCGCGAGCGGCTGGGATGTTTGAGCTTGCGCAGGGCTTTCGCCTCGATCTGGCGGATGCGTTCGCGGGTCACGCTGAACTGCTGGCCGACTTCTTCGAGTGTGTGGTCGGTGTTCATCCCGATGCCGAAGCGCATGCGCAGCACACGCTCCTCGCGCGGGGTGAGACTAGCCAAAACGCGGGTCGTGGTTTCCTTGAGGTTTTCCTGAATCGCGCTGTCTAGCGGCAGCACGGCATTCTTATCCTCGATGAAATCGCCAAGCTGGCTGTCTTCCTCATCGCCGATCGGGGTTTCGAGGCTGATCGGCTCCTTGGCGATTTTCATCACCTTGCGGACCTTTTCGAGCGGCATCTGCAGCTTTTCGGCCAGTTCCTCGGGCGTGGGTTCGCGCCCGATTTCGTGCAGCATCTGGCGGCCTGTGCGGACCAGTTTGTTGATCGTCTCGATCATATGCACGGGAATGCGGATCGTGCGGGCCTGATCCGCGATGGAGCGGGTTATCGCCTGCCGGATCCACCATGTGGCATAGGTCGAGAACTTATAGCCGCGACGATATTCGAATTTATCGACCGCCTTCATCAGGCCGATATTGCCTTCCTGAATAAGATCAAGGAATTGCAGGCCACGGTTGGTGTATTTCTTGGCAATCGAGATAACCAGACGCAGGTTCGCCTCGACCATTTCCTTCTTGGCCTGACGGGCTTCTTTCTCGCCCTTCTGAACCTGCTGCACGATGCGGCGGAATTCGGAAATATCCAGACCGACATATTGCCCGACCTGCGCCATATCGGCACGCAGCTCGTCAACCTTGTCGGCTGAGCGTTCGATGAACATCTGCCAGCCACGGCCTGATTTCTCGGCCATCCGCTCCATCCAGTGGGGATCAAGCTCGTAGCCGCGGTAGTTGTCGACGAATTCCTTGCGGTTGATCCGCGCCTGATCCGCCAGTTTTACCATCGCGGAATCGATCTGCATGATGCGGCGGTTGATGCCGTAAAGCTGGTCAATCAGGGCTTCGATACGGTTGTTGTGCAGATGCAGATCATTCACCAGAAGCACGATCTCAGCACGCACCTTCTGGTATTCTTCTTCGTCCGTCTTGGAGAAGGTGCCGTCCTCGTTCAAGGTGGCCGAGATGCGGCTGTCCTGGATCTCGCTCAGTCTCACATAGTCATTCGCAATGATGTCGAGCGCCTCAAGCACCTGCGGCTTGAGAGCAGCCTCCATCGCGGCGAGCGACATGTTGGCCTGTTCATCCTCGTCATCGTCGTCGTCCGAAGAAATCGGGTTGCCGTCCGCATCAACTTCTTCATTGCTCTCGGCAGATTTTGCCTCGCTTCCCGGCGCGGGAACAACGGGCGTCGTCTCGTCTTCGTCGCCCAGCTGATTGCCGAATGTCGCCTCAAGGTCGATGACGTCGCGCAGCAGAATGTCTTCGGACAAAAGTTCGTCGCGCCAGATCGTGATCGCCTGGAACGTCAGCGGGCTTTCGCACAGGCCCGCGATCATGGTGTTGCGTCCCGCCTCGATCCGCTTGGCGATGGCGATCTCGCCCTCGCGGCTCAGCAGTTCGACCGATCCCATCTCGCGCAGGTACATGCGCACTGGATCATCCGTGCGGTCCAGCTTTTCCGATGTTCCCGACGACAGCGTCACATCACGGTTGGATTCCGTCGTGGTCAGATCGGTGCCGCCCTTGGCATCCTCTTCCTCGGCGTCCTCGTCCTCGATGATGTTGATGCCCATTTCGGACAGCATCGACATCACGTCCTCGATCTGTTCCGAGCTGACCTGATCGGGCGGCAGGACCGTGTTCAGCTGATCATAGGTGATATAGCCCTTTTCGCGGGCATCACCGATCATCTTCTTGACGGCGGCCTGGCTCATGTCCAGCGAATGGCCAGCGTCCTGATCGTCAGTCTTTGTTTCTTCGTTGGTGTCTTTGGCGGCCATGAATGAAGTTCCTCCAGCGAATGGGCGCGAATCAGCAAAGTGATTCGGCTTTTCCGAATCATGCGGGGTTCTGGGTGATTCTAAAACCCGTTACCCTCTATTTAGTTAAATATCCCGGCGAAAAAGCCACGCCGGGTTCATTTCTTATCCTTTGAACTGGTCCCCCGGATCGATCCGATCAGTGCATCAAGCGCGCTGCGTTCGTCCCGGCTGATGTGGGCCCCATTGTCGCCGATATCGTATTCGGCCGTGTCTTCCTGTCCGCTGCGCTGTGCGCGCTCGGCATTTTTCGCCGCTTCGCTCAGCCGCCAGGTCAGCCCCTCGTCGGCCAGCCCCGATACGTCTTCGACCGCGTCGGCGATTTCGGCATCCAGACCGCGCGTCGCTTCCAGCTTCGCCATCTCCTCCGCGACGGTCATGCGCGTCAGGTCGACATTTCCCGGATTGCGCACACAGGGTGTAATCGCAACGTGGCGTTGTGAGAGCATATTTTCAAGGGTCTGCTCCCCCAGTACGTTGTAAATCTTTTCCCGCAACGCCTGCGGGCTTTCGTGCAAATGGCGCAGCATCAGATCACGGATACGGGCGTGATCGGGATCCTGACATTGCATCGCGATCAAGCCGCTTTCGAATTCTTCAACCAGTTGCGGACACCCCAGCAGCGCGCACAGAACCACCGCCTCGCGCAGATGCTCCGTCGCGCCCAACCCCGCCGCTGTCACAAGGATCGATGATTTTGCACTGGGCGAAGGCCCTTGCGGTGCCGCCGTCCATTTCCCCTGCCCGAAACCTCGATTGGCGGGTGTGAATGCCCTCTTAGCCTGCTGAGGTCGGAAAAGCTGATACCGCAGATCCTTGATTTCCTGACCATAATGGCTGCGGATTGACGGATCTTTGATCAGCATGATCTTTTCACGCAGCGCCTTGTCCAGCGCCGCCTTGCGTTCGGGGCTGTCGAACACCCTGCCATCGGTCTCGCGCTGCCACAAAAGCCGCACCATCGGCATTGCGTTGTCCAACAGCTTTTGCAGGGCCGGTGCGCCATGCGCCCGCAACAGATCGTCCGGATCCTGACCATCGGGCATGACGGCGAACCGCAGCGACTGCCCCGCCTCAAGCAAGGGCAGCGCCAGATCAATCAGGCGCAGCGCGGCACGCTGGCCCGCCGCATCGCCGTCCAGCGTGATGATCGGCTCAGGCGCGATCCGCCACAGCATCTGCAACTGGCTTTCGGTGATCGCCGTGCCCAAGGGCGCGACGGATGCGCCAAACCCGGCCTCGGACAGCGCGATAACGTCCATGTATCCTTCGGCCACGATCAGCGGTTGGCCTTGCCCCGCTGCAGTGCGCGCGTCCTTCACGTTGTAAAGACTGCGTCCTTTGTCAAACAGCTCCGTCTCGGGAGAGTTGAGGTATTTGGCATTGTCATTCGGGTCCATCGCGCGCCCGCCAAAAGCGATGGCACGTCCCCGCGCATCCCGGATCGGGTACATGATCCGCCCCCGGAACGTATCATAGGGCCGCCCGCCCTTGGTCGACGGTTTGGCCAGCCCTGCCCCGAAGATCAACTCATCCGCGACACCCTTTGCCTTGAGGTGATCCCACAGACCCTGCCACTGGTCGGCAGCAAATCCGATCTCCCACCGCTCAAGCGCCTCTGCACTCAAACCGCGCCGCGCCAGATAAGCCCGCGCATCGCCGGCAGCGGCAGTCTGCAACTGGAGCCGGAAGAACTGCACCGCCTGCTCCATTACTTCGGCCAGCAAGCTGCGCTTGTCGGCTTTTTCCTGCGCACGCGGGTCTTGTTTGGGCACCGGCATCCCGGCCTCGCGTGCAAGTATCTCCACCGCTTCCATGAAACTTACGTTCTCGGTCTCGCGGACAAAGGAAATCGCGTCACCCTTGGCGTGGCAGCCAAAGCAGTAATAGAATCCCTTGCGGTCATCGACGTGAAAGCTCGCTGACTTTTCCTGATGAAACGGACAGGGTGCCCACATGTCCCCCTTGCCCTGATTGGATTTGCGCTGGTCCCACATGACCTTGCGCCCCACCACCTGTGACAGGCTGGAACGGCTGCGCAATTCATCCAAAAATCCGGGAGGTAGGCTCATGCCCTATGTATATTTTATGGCCTGGCCCAAAGTCCATGACTCAAAGCACAGGCACACATCTTCATTTTGCCGGATAAACTCCGGGGGAATTGCCCCGAACGGGGCAATGGGGGCAGCGCCCCCTTGCACCTCCCGCGATGTCCTGGCGCTCGTTACCGGGACAGACACATCTCTTTCCAGGCAGCAGCAAGATTATTCTCTCTGACCTCGCGCATTTTCATTTCATAGACCCAAGGGGCAATCAGCGGGATCGCCGCGTCGTATTTATCGGGCCAGGTCGGTGCGCTGGCCTCTATCGCCTCGGGCACCTCGCGCTCCGCGACACTGTCGATGCGCGCCTGGCGCACGGCCTCGACCACATCCGCCTGATAGGTGCAATCCGCTTCGGCAGAGCTTTGGGCGAACGACGGGGACGCGACGGCCATCATGCTGCCGGCCAAAACCATTGATACCATTTTCATCATAACTTTTTCCTCAACTGTTCTCAGGCGCGGGAGGCAAGGCTGCTGCGGCACGCAACACCACGCATCGCCCGTTCCAATTCATGCACAAACGTAGATGCCATGGAGCGGAAAACAAGGATCATGAACCCCTCTGTTCCGGTTCTTGTGATCGACGCGTTCATGTGACCCAGCTGCGTGCGCAGGCTGTGGCCGCGCTTGAACCTGTCAGCCCGCAGGTCAACAGGCACCAGCCGCGCCAGCACATCCGCAGCCCCGGCCCCGTTGAGCGTCAGGGTGCACCAGCCATCGGATTGATCGACCAAAGCCGCATACCGCGCAACATCCTCCTGCGCCGCCGGTCCCATCAGCAGCGCCTGATTGCGCCCGAACCAGACGCATTTTGCCCCCCCTTTGCTCTGCATCCTGTTCGGCTTGGGAAAGGTCACGCCATGGGCAGCCTGCAACGCCGTGTCCAGATCCGCCGCATCCCCCAGCAGCGTGAGCAGGGTCAGATGCCCCGGATCAATCTCCGACAGGGTCACACCGCCCAAACTGATCGGAAGGCTGTCGCCACAGGGTGTTCTTGCTTTCAGTTCAGCCACGCGCCCGGTCTCCTTCTGGATCATAGAAAACGGGCGCGCAAATCTCGACCTCGACCTCCAGGTCGCGCAGGTGATCGACGACGCGCATCACCTCGCCATGGCGCTCCGGTCCGCGTTTGACAAAACCAAGCCCCACGAAAGTCCCGATCTCGGGCGAGAAACACACCGACGTGACATAGCCCTGATCATTCTCGCGTGTGGCCTCTGCCTGTCTTTCAAAGATATGCGCACCGGCGCTCAGCAGCTTTACGGCACCCACAGGTTTCATCCCGACCAGCCGTTCGCGCGCAGGATCCATCAGCCCGGAACGTGCCGCCATCACCTTGCCGATACAGCCCTTTTTGCTGCTGATCATTCCGGACATGCCCACATCAAAGGCCGTCGTGCGCCCGTGAATTTCAGCGTGGGTCAGGAACCCTTTCTCGATCCGCAGCACGTTCAGCGCTTCCATGCCGTAGGCACCGCCCCCCAGACCCTGCGCGCGTGCGACCAGTTCGCGAAACAGGCTTTCGCCATAGCGCGCGGGCACGGCGATCTCATAAGCATGCTCCCCCGAAAACGAGATCCGGAAAAGCCGCCCCGAGACCCCCATGACCGACACCTCTCCACAGGCCATGAACGGCCAGGCGTCGTCCCCTATTTGCGCATCAAGTACGCCGTTCAGCAGCGCGCGCGCCTTGGGCCCTGCCACCGCGAACTGCGCCCAGTTTTCCGTGACCGACGCGATGGCAACGCGCCATTCAGGATGCAGGCATTGTGCTATGAACTCCAGATGCCGCATCACCGCCCCTGCCGCTGCCGTGGTGGTGGTCATCACGAAATGTCTCTCACCCAGCCGCGCGCAGGTACCGTCGTCCATGACGGTGCCATCCTCGCGCAGCATCAGACCATAGCGCACGCGCCCAACCTTTAGCGTTGAGAAAACGTTGGTATAGACAAGATCCAGCAGCTTTGTGGCATCGGGCCCCTGAATGTCGATCTTTCCCAGCGTGGAGACATCACAAACGCCAACCGCCTTGCGGACATAGCCCGCTTCGCGATCGCAGGCCTGCCGCCATGTCTTTTCACCTGCCTTGGGGAAATAGCTCGGGCGATACCACAGCCCGGCCTCGATCATTGGTGCGCCCATCTCGACGCTCGCATGATGGGACGTGGTGAACCGCTGCGGCGCAAAGCCTGCACCCTGTGCGCCCGCCCCCATGGCGGCAATGCTGACCGGCGTATAGGGGGGCCTGAACGTCGTCGTCCCTGTCTCGGGGATGCCGCGTCCGGTGGCATCCGCCAGCACCGCCAGTGCACCGACGTTGGAGTTCTTGCCCTGATCGGTCGCCATGCCTTGGGTGGTATACCGCTTCATATGCTCGACCGAGCGGAAGTTCTCGACCGCTGCCTGCTTGACGTCCTTCACGCTCACATCGTTCTGAAAATCAAGCCACGCCCGCCCTTTGCCCGCAACGGCCCAGAGCGGCTCCATACGGTAGGGCGCATCTTCCGCCTGTGGCACTGTCCCGTCGGGCGAGCTCAGGCCCAGCATTCCCAGCACCTTGCCGGCGACCGCCGCCCCGTCGGCAAGGCAACCGTGGGTCGAAAACGTCCCGTTGCACGCCCCGGCAGCGATCATGCCGGGGATTGCGCCTTCGGTGGGAACAAACGCCTGAATGTCCGGCTTCCATGTCGGGCGTCCATTCATGTGGCAGGTCAGATGCACCGTCGGGTTCCAGCCGCCTGATATGGCCAGACAATCGGTCTGGATCTTCTCGATGCCGCTGGTGGTGCGGATCGAAATGCTCTCGAGCGCCTTGCCGCCTGCAGTGTTGTAGACCTGCGCACCGCGATAGACGGGATAGTCCCCCTTGATCCCAACCTCGGCGCGGCTGTCGATGACAGCGGCGATCCGCACGCCGGCAGCCGCAAAATCGCGCGCCGTGCGATGCGCGTCGTCATTATTGCCAAAGATCGTCAGCGCCTTACCGGGGCTGACACCCCAGCGGTTCAGATAGGCCCGAACGGCCCCCGCCATCATCACGCCGGGGCGGTCGTTGTTCTGAAAGGCGACGGGCCGTTCCAACGCCCCCGCAGCCAGGATGGTAT